>NZ_JBHTST010000033.1:0-64064 GCF_042794995.1 Streptomyces sp. NPDC056503 | reverse complement strand
GCCGGGGCCCGTCCGGACGGGCCCCGGCCCCGGACCGCCCGGCACGTCAGCCCCGGGTCACTCCGCCCCGCCGGGCGTGTACGTCCCGAAGCTCCACACGTTGCCCTCGGCGTCGCGGGCCATGTAGTCGCGGGAGCCGTACTCCTGGTCCGTGGGGGGCATCAGGACCTCCACGCCGTGGGCGGCGGCGCGGGCGTGGTGTTCGTCGACGTCGCGGACGCGGACGTAGACGCCCACCGGGCCCGCATCGGCCATCAGCTTGTCGAACTCGCTGCCGGTGCCCGCGCTGCCGAGCATCACCGTCCCGTTGCCGTACGACAGCTCGGCGTGGGCGACCAGGCCGTCCTCGCCCTCGTACACCGCGGTGGCGGTGAACCCGAAGGCCTCCGTGAGCAGTGTGATCGCCGCCTTCGCGTCCTGGTACCTCAGCGCCGGACAGATGTCGGGTGCCTCGGACATCCCGCTCACTCCCTCTCGATCGACTTCGCTCGGTCGGATGTGACCTGGGACACAGTCTCGCAGTCGGCGTCCGCAATCAGCGGAAGGTGTTGCACCGGGCCATGTCGCCGGTCCGGTAGCCCGTGTGGAACCACTGCCGGCGCTGCTCGGCCGAGCCGTGCGTCCAGCTCTCCGGGGTCACCCGGCCCTGGAAGCGCTCCTGGATGCGGTCATCGCCGACGGCCGCCGCCGCGTCCAGGCCGTCCCGGATGTCGGCGTCGTCGAGCCGGGTGAGCAGCGGCCGGCCGGTGGACTCGTCGGGGGTGGTCGTCGCGTGCCGGGCCCACACGCCCGCGTAGCAGTCCGCCTGGAGCTCGACGCGCACCGCGTTGGAGTCCGCCCCGGTCCGCCCGTCCTGGGCCCGGCCGAGCGTCCCCATCAGGTTCTGCACGTGGTGCCCGTACTCGTGGGCCACCACGTACGCCTGGGCGAAGGGTCCGCCGCTGGCGCCGAACGTGGTCCTCAGCTCGTCGAAGAAGCCCAGGTCCAGGTAGACCTTCCGGTCGCCGGGGCAGTAGAACGGGCCGACCGCCGAGCTCGCCGCGCCGCACGCCGTGTTCACGCGCTGGCTGAAGAGGACGGTGGAGGCGGGGGCGTAGGTGCCGCCCCGGCGCGCGTACTCGCCGCGCCAGTAGTCCTGGAGGCTGTTGACCACGGCCACGGTCCGGCAGTCCTGCCGGCTGTTCGCGTCCGCGCCGGTCCGGCAGTACCGGCTCACCTGGGCCGCCGAGGAGGCGCTGGCCGCGGGCTCGTCCTCGCCGCCGGAGGAGAGTCCGAGCTGGTCGGGGCCGACCCCGAAGAGCACGCCGAGGATCAGGGCGATGAAGCCGATGATCCCGCCGCCGACGGTCGCCTTCCCGCCGGGGATGCGGCTGCCGCGGACGTCCTTCACCTCCGAGGTGTCCAGACGGGCGTCGTCGTCGAACTGCACGGTCCACCTCCGCGTCGCCGCGGCGGCCTGACCGCCGCCCTCCGCCGAGTATCGGACGATCTTCTGCCATCCGCTCCTTTTGCCCAGTACTCAGGCCATTGCGTGAGAGATGAGAGAAAGGTCCCTCTTCGCCCTCCGTCGCCCGTGTGGCCGAAAACCAGTTGCAGCCGCCCGTTAGACTGGCCGCATGGCCGTTCTCCTCTGGGTGCATTAGCGGCGCCGAAGCCCGCCACCAGCCGTCTCTTCCGCCGTCTTCCCACCGCCCTGGAGTCTGTCCGTGATCACCGCTTCCGGCATCGAGCTGCGCGCCGGCGCCCGCATCCTCATCGAGAACACGTCCTTCCGCGTCGCCAAGGGCGACCGCATCGGGCTCGTCGGCCGCAACGGCGCCGGCAAGACCACGCTCACCAAGTGCCTGGCCGGTGAGGGCCAGCCCGCCGGCGGCACCATCGCCCGCTCCGGCGAGGTCGGCTACCTCCCGCAGGACCCGCGCACCGGCGACCTCGACGTCCTCGCCCGCGACCGCGTCCTCTCGGCCCGCGGCCTCGACGTCCTGATCCGCAAGATGCGGATGAACGAGGAGCGGATCGCGACCGGCTCCGGCGCCACCCGCGAGAAGGCGCTCAAGCAGTACGAGCGCCAGGAGACCGAGTTCCTCACCAAGGGCGGGTACGCCGCCGAGGCCGAGGCCGCCACCATCGCGGCCGCGCTCGGGCTGCCCGACCGGGTCCTCGGCCAGCCGCTGCACACCCTCTCCGGCGGTCAGCGCCGCCGGATCGAGCTGGCCCGGATCCTCTTCTCGGACGCCGACACGCTCCTCCTCGACGAGCCGACGAACCACCTCGACGCCGACTCGATCATCTGGCTGCGCGACTACCTGAAGACCTACCGCGGCGGCTTCATCGTCATCTCCCACGACGTCGACCTGGTCGAGACCGTCGTCAACAAGGTCTTCTACCTGGACGCCAACCGCTCCACCATCGACGTCTACAACATGGGCTGGAAGCTCTACCAGCAGCAGCGCGAGGCCGACGAGAAGCGCCGCAAGCGCGAGCGCCAGAACGCCGAGAAGAAGGCCGCCGCGCTCAACTCGCAGGCCGACAAGATGCGCGCCAAGGCCACCAAGACGGTCGCCGCGCAGAACATGGCCAAGCGCGCCGAGCGCCTGCTCTCCGGCCTGGACGCGGTCCGGGTCTCCGACAAGGTCGCCAAGCTGCGCTTCCCGGAGCCCGCGCCCTGCGGCAAGACCCCGCTCACCGCGGAGGGCCTGTCCAAGTCGTACGGCTCGCTGGAGATCTTCACCGACGTCGACCTGGCCATCGACAAGGGCTCCCGCGTCGTCATCCTCGGCCTCAACGGCGCCGGCAAGACCACCCTGCTCCGCCTTCTCGGCGGGGTCGAGCAGCCCGACACCGGCGAGGTCACCCCCGGCCACGGCCTCAAGCTCGGCTACTACGCCCAGGAGCACGAGACCCTGGACCCGGAGCGCACGGTCCTGGAGAACATGCGCTCCGCCGCGCCCGACCTCGACCTGGTCGAGGTCCGCAAGACGCTCGGCTCCTTCCTCTTCTCCGGCGACGACGTCGACAAGCCGGCCGGGGTGCTCTCCGGCGGCGAGAAGACCCGTCTCGCCCTCGCCACCCTGGTCGTCTCCTCGGCCAACGTGCTCCTGCTCGACGAGCCCACCAACAACCTCGACCCCGCCAGCCGCGAGGAGATCCTCGGCGCGCTGCGCACCTACAAGGGCGCGGTCGTCCTGGTCACCCACGACGAGGGCGCCGTCGAGGCGCTCGACCCGGAGCGGATCATCCTGCTCCCGGACGGCGTCGAGGACCTCTGGGGTCCCGACTACGCGGATCTGGTGGCGCTCGCCTGAGCTCCGACTGGATCATTCGGCTCATCGCCGGATCCGTCATCTGAGTGAGAAGGTCTCGTACCCCCGGCGCGGGCCTCTGCCGAATCCTTCCGGCAGGGCCCGCGTCGTACGTTTGTTCCCTCGACGGTGTTGACCTGGTGGTCCCTTGATCCACTCCTTCGAGGGACGCGTTCCGATCGCGCGGAATGGTTGCTTCCGATCGTGAGGACGCCGTACTCGTCCGCAAACCCGGCAGGACGGACCTTGTCGAATGGGTGGCCAGGATGACGGGGAGGGGTGATCATGAGAAGTCCAGAGCGCACTTCCCATGAGGAGGCACGGGTGGCCGAGACTCTGAAGAAGGGCAGCCGGGTGACCGGCGCCGCGCGCGACAAGCTCGCGGCAGACCTGAAGAAGAAGTACGACTCCGGTGCGAGCATCCGGGCGCTGGCCGAGGAAACGGGCCGCTCCTACGGATTCGTCCACCGGATGCTCAGTGAATCCGGAGTGACGCTGCGTGGTCGCGGCGGAGCGACCCGGGGCAAGAAGGCAGCCTCGGCCTGACGCCGGGGGCGGCTCGACCCGTCCACCGGGATCCTCCCGGTGGGCACCCGGTCGGTCCTGCGACCGTCCGGGTGGTTACTGTGCAGTCACTTAGCATCGGATGCAGTGCTGCATTGGAACCGGAGGCGCCCCATGACCACGCCCGACGACTCCCAGCTCGTCTTCGACAAGGACGGTGTACGGCTCACCGTCGAGGACGCCGTTGCCACGGTGACCCTGACCAACCCGGCGAAGCGCAACGCCCAGTCTCCCGCTCTGTGGCGGGCGTTGACGGAAGCCGGCCGGTCTCTGCCGGGCAGCGTGCGGATCGTCGTCCTGCGCGGTGAGGGCCAGTCCTTCTCCGCCGGACTCGACCGACAGGCCTTCACGCCCGAGGGCTTCGACGGAGAGCCGTCCTTCCTCGACCTCGCACGGGGTTCCGACGCGGACCTCGACGCGGTCATCGCCGAGTACCAGGAGGCGTTCACCTGGTGGCGCCGCAGCGACCTCGTGTCCATCGCGGCCGTCCAGGGCCACGCCATCGGCGCGGGCTTCCAGCTCGCCCTCGCCTGCGACCTGCGGGTCGTCGCCGAGGACGTGCAGTTCGCCATGCGCGAGACCAGCCTGGGCCTCGTCCCCGACCTCACCGGGACGCACCCGCTCGTCTCCCTCGTGGGCTACGCCCGCGCGCTGGAGATCTGCGCCACCGGCCGCTTCGTCCACGCGGAGGAGGCCGAGCGGCTCGGCCTGGCCAACATCGCCGTGCCCGCCGCCGAACTCGACGCGGCCGTACGGGACCTGAGCGCCGCCCTCCTCGCCGCGCCGCGCGACGCGGTCGTCGAGACCAAGGCGCTGCTCCAGGGTGTCGCCGGCCGCGGCTACGAGGAGCAGCGCGTCGCCGAGCGCGCCGCCCAGGCCCGCCGCCTCCGCGACCTCGCGGGCCTCGGGGACTGACCCCACCGGACGGGAGGGCCCGGCCCGGGCCCTCCCGTCCCCATCCCGCCCGCCCGGACCGCGGCGCCGGCAGGTCGCGAGCCCGGCGGGATCAGGAAGGGACGGCCGGGCGCACCTCCGTGATCAGGACGGTGACCGCCGCGTCCGCCGGGGCCTCCGCGGCCGCCGCCGCCCGCGCGGCCCGGGCCACCTCGGCCGGTGGATGGTCCGCCGCCACGGCGAACTCCACCCGAACGGCCCCCTGCGTGCGGAGCACCGGAGGGCCCAGCGCGTCCGTCACCGCCGCCACGCCCGGCACCAGCAGCACCGCGAGCGCCACCGGATCGTCCGTCGCCGGCGCGGTGTGGGCCGCCGCGGGCGCCGCCTCCGCCGCGGGCGCCTCTTCCAGCAGGTCCGTCACCCGCAGATCGGCCTCCGTCACCGTCAGGCCCAGCTCCGCCGCCGCCGCGAGGAGCACCGCCCGTACCTCCTCCGCCGTCTCCGGCAGCGGCCGGCCGTGGGCCACCGCGGCGAACTCCGCGTCGATCCGCAGCGGCCCCGGCGGAAGCCCGCCCGGCGGCACCGGGAACGGCGGATCCGGGAGGTCCGGTTCGGCCGCCGCGCCGATCCGCACGCTGCCCGGCACCGCGCCCCGCACCCCCGCGGCCGCCCGGCCCAGCACCTCGCGGGCCGCGCGCTCCGCCAGCCACGCCCCCGCCGCCGTGCCGAGCGGGAGCAGCCTGCCCGGCGCCAGGCGCTCGCGCACCGCCGCCGTCCAACCGTCACTCGTGGTCATTGCCCCAGCCTGCCGTATCCCCGGAGCGGCATCGGGTAACCGCCCTTAGTGTGGGCGAAGAACCCCGAAATATCCCGGAAGGGGCTGAATCAGATGACGGACAGTGAACGCAGTGGCGAGAGCACCCCGGTGATCCGCAAGGGCGGGGGTACGGCCGCCACGCGGGGCCGGACCACCATCGCCGACGGAGTGGTCGAGAAGATCGCCGGAATGGCCGCCCGTGACGTCGTCGGCGTCCACGCCATGGGCAGCGGGCTCTCCCGCACCCTCGGCGCCGTCCGCGACCGCGTCCCCGGCGGGGGCGGCGGCAAGGCGGGCGTCACCCGGGGCGTGAAGGCGGAGGTCGGCGAGGTGCAGACCGCGCTCGACCTGGAGATCGTCGTCGACTACGGCGTCTCCATCGCCGACGTCGCCGGGGCGGTCCGCGAGAACGTGATCGCGGCCGTGGAGCGGATGACCGGCCTGGAGGTCGTCGAGGTCAACATCGCGGTCAGCGACGTGAAGCTGCCCGACGAAGAGGAAGACGAGTCGGAGTCCCGGCTCCAGTAGTCGGCCCGCCCGAGCACACGGACCGCAGGATCGGAAAGGGGTTCAGCATGAGCATGGCAGTGGTCGGCCTGCTGGCCGGCATGGGTCTCGGCTTCGCCGGATACTTCGGCGGCTTCGGGGCGTTTCTCCTGGTCGCGGCCTTGGGCGCGGTCGGCTTCGTGGTCGGCCGGTTCCTCGACGGCGACCTCGAACCCGGCGATCTGCTGCGGGGCCGCGACCGCGGCGACCGGCGGCGGTGACGGCGGGTGCCCACCGACGTCACCGCACGCCCGCCGGTGCGCGAGCGCGGCGCGACCACGATCGCCGACCGGGTGGTCGCCAAGGTCTCCGCGCGGGCCGCCCGGGAAGCCCTGGGCAGCCTGCCGGAGGGCGGCCACCGGCCGCACGCCTCGGTCGCCGTCCACCGGGGCGCCGCCCGCATCTCGATCAGCCTGGACCTCGGCTATCCCGCGGACATCGGCCGCCGTTGCGCGGCCGTGCGGGCCCGGGTCCGGGGCCGGGTCGAGGAACTCGTCGGCATGGAGGTCCACGAGGTCGCCGTCCACGTCGAGCGCCTCCACTCCCCGCGCACCGCGCCCGCCGCACGGAAGGGCCGGCTGGCATGACCACACCCGAACGGCCCACCGACGGCACCCCCGATCCCGTCCCGGAGCCCGTTCCCGTCCTCGGCGACGGCAACGACGGCAACGACGGCGACAGCGGCGGCAGCGGCAGCGGTACGGAAGGGGAGCGGGTCCGGCGCTTCTGGGCCGTCCGGCGGATCCCCGCCGCGCTGCTCGCCGCCGTCGTCCTCGGCGGAGCCGGACTGCTGCTGTACGACGTGGCCGCCGTCCGGGCCGACCACAGCGTCATGAGCTGGCGGCGCGACCTCGCCGACGACCTCGCGACCCGTCCCCTCGACGACACCGGGACCCTCGTGGCGGCCGGCCTCGCCGTCCTGCTCGGCCTCTGGCTCCTGGTCCTGGCGGCCACCCCCGGGCTGCGGTCGGTGCTGCCGATGCGCCGCACGCATCCCGACGTACGCGCCGGGCTCGACCGGGATGCCGCCGCGCTCATCCTGCGCGACCGGGCCATGGAGGTCTCGGGCGTGCAGTCCGTGAAGGTCCGGGTCCGCCGGGCCAAGGCCAAGGTCCGGGCCGTCTCGCACTTCCGCCCGCTCGACGACGTCCGCGCGGACGTCGAGCGCGTCCTCACCGACGGCGTCGAGGAGCTCGGGCTGGCCCGCCCGCCCGCGCTGACCGTCCGGGTGGACCGCCCGTCCAAGAAGGGGTGAAGCCCGTGAACGCACCGGTCGCCGCCGTCCTGCGGCGCGTCAACCGCGCCCTGCTCGGTCTCGCCGGGCTGCTCCTCGTCCTCGCCGGCGGCGCCGTCCTCGCCGCCGCCCTCGACCTGTCCGTACCGTCCTGGTGGCCCTGGTCGGGCCCCGACGACGTGCTCCTCTCCGCCGCCCGGCGGCAGCGGTGGCGCGCGGAGGGCTGGTGGTGGCCGACCGTCATCGCCGTCCTCGGCGTCGTCGTCCTGCTCGCCCTCTGGTGGCTGCTCGCGCAGTTCCGCCGGGCCCGGCTCGCCGAGGTCCTGGTCGACACCGGCGACGGGGACGCCGCGGTGCTGCGGGGCCGGGCCCTGGAGAGCGTCCTGAAGGCGGACGCCGCCGCGCAGGAGGGCGTGGCCCAGGCCCGGGTGGCCCTCACCGGCCGCCGTACCGCCCCCCGCACCCGTATCGCGCTCCTCCTGGAGCCGTACGCCTCCCCGGGCCGGACCCTGGCCGGGCTCGGCGGCGAGGCGCTGGCCCGCGCCCGGACATCGGCGGGCCTGGCCGCCCTGCCCACCGAGGCCCGGTTCCGCGCGGTCAAGCACCACGCCCGCCGGGTGACCTGAGGCGGCCCTCCGTCAGAAGCCGTGCCGGGCGCCGCCGTCCACCGGCAGCATCAGGCCCGTCAGATAGGACGCGGCGGGGGAGAGGAGGAAGGCGGCCGTGCGGCCGAACTCCTCCGGGGTGCCGTAGCGGCGCAGCGGGATCGTCAGCTCGTTGGCCGTGCGGGCCGCCTCCGCGTCTCCGGAGAGCGCGTCGAGCTGCCGGACCCGGTCGGTGTCGATCCGGGTCGGGAGCAGGCCGACCACCCGGATCCCGCGCGGGCCCAGGTCGTTGGCGAGGGACTTGGCGAAGCCGGCGAGGCCGGGGCGCAGTCCGTTCGAGATGCTCAGGCCCGAGATCGGCTCGTGCACCGAGCCCGACAGGACGAAGCCGATCACGCCGCCCTCGCCCAGCGTCTCGGCCGCCGCCCGGGCGAGCCGCACCGCGCCGAGGAAGACCGTGCCGAAGGCCGCCGTCCACTGCTCGTCGGTGTTGTCCGCGGCGAAGCCCGGCGGCGGGCCGCCGACGCTGATCAGGATGCCGTCGAGGCCGCCGAACCGGGCGCGGGCCTCCGCGATCAGCCGGGCCGGGGTCTCCGGGTCCTCGTTGTCGGCGGCGATGCCCGCCGCGCCCTCGCCCAGCTCGGCGGCGGCCGCCGCGACGGCCGCCTCCTGGCGTCCGGTGATCAGCACCCGGGCGCCCTCGGCGAGCAGCGCCTCCGCGGTGGCCCGGCCGAGCCCCCGGGTCGCGCCGGTGACGACGTACACGCGGTCCTTCAGTCCAAGATCCATGGGCCTATCCTGCCGTCTCGTCCCAGGGCAGCGCGAGTGCCGTCCCCACCAGACCGATGTGGCTGAAGGCCTGGGGGAAGTTGCCGAGCTGCCGGCCCGTCACCGGGTCGTACTCCTCCGCGAGCAGCCCCACGTCGTTGGTCAGCCCCACGAGCCGCTCGAAGAGCGCCCCGGCCTCCGCCCGGCGCCCGGTCATCCGCAGGGCGTCGGCCAGCCAGAAGGAGCAGACGAGGAAGGCGCCCTCCTGCCCGGGCAGTCCGTCGACCGCGCCCGAGTCGGGGCTGTAGCGCCGCAGCAGGCCCCGGTGGGTCAGCTCGGCCCGCACCGCGTCCACCGTGCCGACCACCCGGGGGTCGTCCGGCGGCAGGAAGCCGACCCGGGGGATGAGCAGGGTGGCGGCGTCGAGCTCCCGCGAGCCGTACGACTGGGTGAAGGTGTTCCGCCCCGGGTCGTACGCCCTGGCGCAGACCTCCGCGTGGATCTCGTCCCGCAGCGCCCGCCAGCGGCCCGGGTCGCCGGGGAGCGAGGGGTCGGCCTCCAGGGTGCGCACCGCGCGGTCGGCGGCGACCCAGGCCATCACCTTGGAGTGCGTGAAGTGGCGGCGCGGACCGCGGACCTCCCACAGTCCCTCGTCGGGCTCGCGCCAGTGCGACTCCAGGAAGCCGAGCAGGCTCAGCTGGAGGTTCCAGGCGTGCCGCTCGGCCGGGATGCCCGCCTCGGCCGCCAGGTGCAGGGTGTCCATCACCTCGCCGTACACGTCGAGCTGGAACTGTTCGACGGCCGCGTTCCCGGTGCGTACCGGGAGCGAGTCGGCGTAGCCGCGCAGCCAGGGCAGCACGGTCTCGGGGAGCCGCCGCTCGCCGGCGGGCCCGTACATGATCTGGAGGTCGGCGGGGTCGCCGGCGACCGAGCGGAGCAGCCAGTCGCGCCAGGCGGCGGCCTCGTCGACGTATCCGGCGGCGAGCAGGGCGCCGAGGGTGAGGGAGGAGTCGCGCAGCCAGCAGGCCCGGTAGTCCCAGTTCCGCACCCCGCCGATCTCCTCCGGCAGGGAGGTGGTGGGGGCGGCGACGATCCCGCCGGTGGGGGCGTAGGTGAGTGCCTTGAGGGTGATGAGGGAGCGGACCACGCTGTCCCGGTACGGCCCCCGGTAGGCGCAGCGGGCGGCCCACGCGCGCCAGTCGGCGAGCGACTGCTCCAGGGCCTCGAAGGGGTCGACGAGGGCGGGCCGCCGCTCGTGGGAGGGGTGCCAGGTGAGGACGAAGGCGACCCGCTCCCCGGCGGTGACGGTGAAGGAGGAGCAGGTGGCGAACTGCTGGCCCCAGGTCTTCACGGGCGGCTCGCTGCGCAGCCAGACGGCGTCGGGGCCGGCGACGGCGACCCGGTGGCCGTCGGAGCGCCGCACCCACGGCACGATCGAGCCGTAGTCGAAGCGGAGGCGGAGGACGGCGCTCATCTCGACGCGGCCGCTGACGCCCTCGACGATCCGGACGACGTCCGGGGCGCGGTCCCGCTGGGGCATGAAGTCGGTGACCTTGACGGTGCCGGTGCGGGTCTCCCACAGGGTCTCCAGGACCAGGGAGTCGTCGAGGTAGCGGCGGGAGGAGCAGGTGGTGGCGCCCTGGGGGGCGATCCGCCAGTGGCCGTTGTCCTCGTCGCCGAGGAGGGCGGCGAAGCAGGCGGCGGAGTCGAAGCGGGGCAGGCAGAGCCAGTCGACCGACCCGTCGCGTCCGACGAGCGCGGCGGTCTGGAGATCGCCGATCAGGGCGTAGTCGTCGATGCGTGGGGTCACGCTCTGGGCTGTTCCCGCAAGCGACGGCGGTCAATCAGCGGGGCGAGGTGGCCTGGATCGCGCCGTCGTCCTCTTGCGTGGCCTCCGGCGTCTCCTGCGGGGTGTCGTCCCCGGCCGCCTCGCGGTCGCGCTTCTCGCGTCGGACGAGGACGAGCCAGCCGACCGGCACGCCGGCCGCGAAGAGCCACCACTGGACCGCGTACGCCATGTGGGCGCCGATCGAGTCGTGGTCGGGGGCGGGGATCTGCTCGGGGGAGCCGCCGGCCGCAGAGGGCCCGGTCTGCTCGACGTAGCCGCCCAGCACCTCGCGGCCGATCAGCTCGGCCTGCTGGCTGCTGCTGATGAGCATCACCTGACGGTCCGGCAGGCCCTTGAGGTCCTTGATGCCGCTGGCGCCGGTGGTCTCGTCGGCCTTGAGCCGGCCGGTGACGGTGACCTCGCCCCCGGGGGCGGGCGGGACCTCGGGGTAGTCGCGCTGGTTGGCCGCGCCGGGCACCCAGCCCCGGTTGACCAGGACGATCCGGCCGTCCCTCAGGACCAGCGGGGTGAGCACGTGCGCGCCGACCCGGTCGTCGGCGGAGGTGCGGCGGCGGACGACGACCTCGTGGGCGGTGTCGAAGGTGCCGGTGGCGGTGACCTGGCGCCAGTAGTCGGCGCGGGGCACGACGTGGCCGGGGGAGGTGAGCTCCTCGACCGGGACCGGCCCGGCCTTCAGGTTGTCCGCGATCAGGGTGTTCTGGGCGACCCGGCGTTCGTGCCGGTGGAACTGCCAGAAACCCAGCTCGATCATCACGGGGATGAGGACGAGGGCGACGAGGGTGAGGATCACCCACTGCCGGGACAACAGGAAGCGGTACACCCCACGACCGTACAGCGCGCTTCGTGGGGTGCCCGCACAGGGGTCGGGTGACCGGCGCCATCCGACCAGGATCGTTTCTTCTGACGGGACCGGGGCGGGCTCGGCGGCTCACACCCGGTCGACGATGCCCGCCTTCCCCTCGGCGCGGGCGCAGTGGGCGCCGCAGTACCACTTCCCGTCGGCCTCGACGCCCTGTCCGATGATCTGGACCCGGCAGTGCTCGCAGATGGGCGCCATGCGGTGGATGGCGCAGGAGAAGCAGTCGAAGACGTGCACCGCGCCCTGCGCGTGCACCTCGAAGGACATGCCGTAATCGTTTCCGCAGACCTCACATCGTGCCATGCGCCACAGGGTGGTGCCCCGGGGCCCGCGCGCGCCGCGCGGCACGCCCGCCGGGGGCGGGGTGTCACCCGTCTGCCGGGGCCACGTCCCGCAGCAGATGGGCGTAGGCGGCCTCGTCGACCACCGGGGTGCCGAAGGTCCTGGCCTTGGCCGTCTTGGAGGTGCCGGCGTCCGGGTCGTTGGTGACCAGGAGGCTGGTGAGCCGGGAGACGGACGTGGCGACGTGCAGCCCGGCCTCGACCGTGCGGTCCTCCAGGAGCTCGCGGTCGACGGAGGTGTCGCCGGAGAAGGCCACCCGCATGCCCTGCTTGAGCGGCTTGTCGCTCTCGTACCGCCCGGGGTTGGGGTAGGGGCAGGCCGGCCGCTTCCGGGAGGGGCGCCAGCCGCCCGCCCCGTAGGAGGACTGGCGGCCGATCGGCGGGCCGGCCGGCGCCGACGCCCACTCGGTGAGCGGCCGGCACTCCAGGAGGGGGAGCCGCACGCCCCGCTCCGCCGCCGCGTGGAGACTCGGGCGGAAGGCCTCGGCGAGCACCCGCGCGTCGTCGAGGGCGTCGTGCGCGCGCTGCTGCACCACCCCGAAGTGGGCGGCGAGCGTCGCCAGCTTGTGGTTGGGCAGCGGCAGCGCCAGCTCCTTGGAGAGGGCGATGGTGCAGAGCCGCTGCCTCACGGGCGCGGTCCGCTCGGCGCGGGCGTACTCCCGGGCGATCATCTGCCAGTCGAACATGGCGTTGTGCGCGACGAGGACGCGGCCGTCGAGCCGGGCCGAGAACTCCTCGGCGATCTGCGCGAAGAGCGGCGCCCCTTCGAGGACGTCGCTGGTGAGGCCGTGGATCCAGACCGGGCCGGGGTCCCGCTCCGGGTTCACCAGCGTGTACCAGTGGTCCTCCACCTCGCCCTGCGCGTCGAGGCGGTAGACGGCGGCGGACACGATCCGGTCGTCGCGGGCGAGGCCGGTGGTCTCCACGTCGACGACCGCGTACCCCCGCGGGTAGGCGGCCGGCCACGTCGCTGCTGTCGTACGGTCGTCGAGCATGGTCACTGAGAATACGGCCCGCGACCGACAGGCCCACCATCACTGCCCTCGATGTCCGTTATGTCCCACCCGTCGAGGGTGGGTCGCTCAGCCGAGGGCCGCGACCAGGTCGGCGGCCGCCACCGCGTCGAGACCGCAGCCGTCCACGGGCCCCGGCAGCAGCCGGTAGACCGTGCCGGTCGCCCCCGCCGGAGCCACGTCGCCGTCGAGCAGCGCGAGGAGCACGTGCCGGCCCGCCGAGGCCGCCGCGACCGCCGCGGCGCCGTCCTCCACCGTGTGCCGCTCCTCGGGCGCCCCGCCCGTCCGGATCCGGTCGGCGAAGCGTGGCACCGGTTCCCCGTCGCCGCGCCGGTACGTCCGCACCTCGTCCGTCGCCGCGCCGGTACGTCCGCACCTCGTCCGTCGCCGCCCGGCCGCGCCGGAGCACGCTCACCGTGTCGGTGCGGGCGGCGGCGTGCCAGACGGCCAGGTCCCACAGGGTGGTGCGGCCGGACGCGAAGTAGCCGTACAGGTCGCGGCCGGCCCGCCCCAGGGTGTCGCCGTGCGCCGCCACGCTCTGGAAGCCCTCGGCCGGGGGCAGGTGCAGGTCCGTCCAGAGGAAGGTGCGGTGTTCCAGGTCCACCAGGAGGGGGACGTGGATGCGGGCGTCGCCCGCGAGGTCGTAGCGCTGGCGCACGGTCCGGGGGTCGTACGCCGCGTTCCGCCCCGTCGTCGCGGGGAGCGCCATGAAGCCCGCGAAGGCGTCGGGCAGCCGGTCGAAGGACACGTTGTTGTAGCTGAACACGAGGGGCATCGCGAAGCGGACGCCCTCGGCGGACAGGGCCGCGAGGTCCAGGTCGGCGTACTCGGTCGCCCCCTGCGGCGCGGGCGCCGAGGTGAGGTCGCCGGAGTGGACCGCCGCGCGCCGGCCGAAGACCAGACGGGTGTAGTCGCACAGCCCGGCGAAGGACCAGTCCTCGCGGAACAGGGCCACCGACAGGTCCAGGTCCACCCGGACCCGGTCCGGCTGGGTCCAGTGCAGGAACATCCGCAGCACCTCGCCGCGCGGCAGCGGCTGCGTCGACCCGCGCGGGACCGTCACGAGCGCCTTCGCCGCGGCGCTCTCCGCCGAGGGCACGGCGAGCCCCGCGAGGTCCGCGTCGAGCACCGCCGCGTCGAAGCGGGGCGCGGCCGCGAGCCGGCGCAGCACCTCCGCCTCCAGGAGCGCGCACACCTCGGCGGTCAGCGTGACCGGCAGGGGCGCGCGGGTGTCGTCCAGGGCGTACGCGTGGGTGACCCGGCCGCGGGGGAAGAACACCCGCCGGTCGCCCGGCAGGTGGCGGACGCGCAGCCGGCCCAGGGCGGCGAGCAGCGGGCCCGGTCCGGCGCCGGCCAGCGAGCCGCCGAGCACCTCGGCGAGCCGGGCCGACGCCCGCGCGGTGGGCCGCAGCCGGATCAGGTGGTCGAGGCGGCGCAGCAGCTCGCCGGGGCGCCGGGCGAGCAGGTCGAGGGCGGCGTCGGCGTCGTGCGCGGCGAGCGCCGCCTCCACCCGGCCGGTCCAGGTGTGCGGCTTGATCCGGTCGCCGTCGACGCGCACGGCGGTGGGGTGGGCGGCCGCGGTGCGGGCGAGGGCCTCGCCCAGCGGGCCGGAGACGGTCCGGAGGGAGGTGCCGCGCAGGACCGCGAAGGCGAGCGCGGCCTTCGGGTGCCGCGCGTGCGCCTCGTACGGATGGAGCACCTCGGCGGCCTTCTTCCACAGGCCCGGCGCGCGCAGCACGTCCTCGACGAGGGAGGCGGTGTCGAAGCCGTCGAGGAGGCCGAGCAGCAGGCGGCGCAGGGCGCGCGGCAGGGAGCGGAAGCGGCGGGGTTCGAGGAGGTCGGCCTCGCCGCCGGACCAGACGGCGAGCAGCCGCAGCACGTCCGTGGCGGTGGTGAGCCGGTGGCCGAGCTCGGCCGTCGCCGCGGCCCGGGTGGCGGGTTCGCGCAGCAGGGTGCCGAGGAGGAGCGCCTTCGTCTCGCGGCCGGGGAGTTCGGCGGGCAGCCAGTCCAGGGCGCGGGGCGCGTGGGCGAGCAGCAGCTTGAGGTCGTCCCGGTCGTCGGGGGAGAGCGGGGTGCGGCGGGCGAGCAGGGTGCGGAGCACGGTGACCGCGTCGGCGGGGAGGTCGCGGCCGAGCGTGAGCAGCCGCAGCGGGCCGGCGACGCCGTCGTCCGCCTCCTCCGCGTCGTCCGCCTCCTCCGCGTCCTCCGCGTCCTTCTCCGCGTCCGCGCCGGAGGTGTCGGTCCGGGGCACCGGGGGCTTCAGGAACGGGTCGGCCGGGTCGACGCGCCGGTGGCAGATCGGGCAGCCGGAGTAGTCGGCGCCGTCCCAGCAGCCGCGGCAGACCAGATGGGCGCAGGGCGCGACCGGGTGGACGTCGCCGGCCGTCCCGCAGAGCACGCACGGCTGCTCGGGGGACTGGAGCAGCAGGCTGAGGACCCGGTCCACGTAGAGGCCGGGGGTGTCGTCGGGCACGGAGGCCGGGAAGGAGCGGAAGAGCGGCATGTGGGGCCGGTCCGCGCCCAGTTCCCGGTCGAGGGCGGCGAGCAGCCGGTGGCCGGCGTCGGCGAGACCGGTCGGTCCCAGCCAGGCGAGCGCGGCGCGCAGCGCGGCGTCGGGGGCGAAGCCGCGGTCGAGGAGTTCGGCCTCCAGGGCGACGAGTCCTTCCGCCGTGGGCGGGTCGCCCGGGCGCGGCCCGGCCTGGTCGAGGTGGACGGTGCGGAGACGGCGCAGAAGGACGGACGACACCACGGACAAAAAGAGGTCACCTCGTGGAGGGGGGAAAGGGAGAACGCGAGGGCGGAGAGTGAGCGCGCTACGGGTGTCGTAGAAAGAAGAGAAGGAAGCACGCTTGCGGAGCCGCCCCCGCGTGAGCCCACCGTAGGACCCCGCCACGCGCGCGTGCCACCGAATTACGCTCCGGGCGCGGGAAGACGGGGCCCGTCCCGGCCCAGCAGCCCCGTCACCAGCGCGCGTACCGCCGTCAGGAAGACGGCCTCGGTGTCGATCGGGGCGGCGAGGGCGCGGACGAGCTCCGGGTCGGGGTCGGTGGGGCCGGCCGGCTCCGCCGTCCACAGGTCGGTCTCGGCGGGGGACTGGGCGGGGGAGCGTTCCCGGTTGCGCTCGACGAGGACGTGGCCGACCACGTGGAACTGCACCGCGCGCACCAGCTCCGCGGCCCGCTCCCCGCGCAGGCCGGCCGCGTGCGCCTCGTGGACCAGGGCGCGCTGGGCCGGCAGGAACATCCGTTCCGTCAGGCCCCGTTCGTGGACCATCGCCACCAGGTGCGGGCGCTCGCGCAGGGAGCGGCGCAGCGCGTGGGCGACCGAGACGATCCGCTCGGCCGGGGTCGCGCCGTCCGGGCGGATCGTGCCGAGGTCGGTGACCGTGCGGGCGGCGAGCGCGTCGAGCAGCGACTCGCGGTTGCCCACGTGCCAGTAGATCGAGGTGACCGCCGTGCCGAGGGCGGCGGCGAGCCCCCGCATGGTGAGTCCGTCGGGGCCGTGCGCCCGCACCAGGGCCGCCGCCGTGTCCAGGACCTCCTCGCGGCTGAGCGCCTGGCGTGCCATCCGCCTCCCCATTCCTGACGTTCCGTCAATTCGCCGTGCGCACACGTCTTTACCCTGCATCGGCAGCGGTGTAACAGTGTTACAGGCCTTCGGCCCGGCACGTCCGGGAGGCCGGGGGCCGTATCCGTCCGGAAGGGTGGTACGACATGGCACGAGTACGGTACGGGGCGCGCACCGAGGCGGAGAGCGCCGCCGCCCGCGCCGCCGCGGCGAAGCTCCCCGACATCTGGTCCACCGGAGTGGTCGCCCTCTGGGAGACCGACCCCGACGCGGTGGCGGCGGTCCTGCCGCCCCCGCTCAAGCCCACCGGACGCCCCCTCGTCCGGGTCACCATCAGCAAGGTCGACCTGCCCGGCTATCCGCTGGGCGCCGGCTCGGTCTCGGTGGCCGCCGCCCACGGCGCCGTCGAGGGCTGGTACCCGCTGGTCATGCCGATGACCCACGAGCGGGCCCTGATCGGCGGCCGCGAGGTCTTCGGCGAGCCGAAGAAGCTCGGCGAGGTCGTCGTCGAGCGCGACGGGCTCGTGGTGGGCGCCCGGCTCGCCCGGCACGGCATCGCCTTCGTCGAGGTCCGCGGCGCCGTCTCGGGACCGCTGCCGCCGCCCGAGCCGGCCGAGAAGACCGACTTCTACTTCAAGTTCCTGCCCGGCGTGGAGGGTTCCGGCTTCGACGCCGACCCGGTCCTCGTCCACTGCGTCCGCAACGAGAAGGTCAGGAAGCTGGAGCGGATCACCGGCGACGTCGTCCTGCGCGAGTCGATGTACGACCCCGTCGCCGACCTCCCGGTCCGCCGCCTCGTCGAGATCACCCTCGGCGAGAAGACCTCCGACCAGCGCGGCCGGGTCGCCGAGCGGGTCTCCGCCGAGGCCCTGCTGCCCTACGTCCACCAGCGCTACGACGACCCCGCGCAGATCCTCGACGGCCCCCCGGAAGGAAGCGTCTGATGGAACTCCAGGAGGGGCAGGTCGCCGTCGTCACCGGCGCGGCGAGCGGCATCGGCCGGGCCATGGCCCGCCGCTTCGCCGCCGAGGGCCTCGCGGTCGTCCTCGGCGACGTCGAGCAGGGACCGCTCGCCGAGACCGCCGACGAGCTGATGGACGCCGGGGCGCAGGTCCTCGCCCGTACGGTCGACGTCTCCGACCCGGACGCGGTACGGGCCTTCGCGACCGCGGCCTTCGACACCTTCGGCGCCGTCCACGTCCTCTGCAACAACGCCGGCGTCGGCTCCGGCGCCGAGGGCCGCATGTGGGAGCACGAGGCCAACGACTGGAAGTGGGCCTTCTCCGTCAACGTCTGGGGCGTCTTCCACGGCATCCAGGCCTTCCTCCCCCGCATGCTCGCGAGCGGCGAACCCGGCCACGTCGTCAACACCTCATCCGGCGACGGCGGCATCGCCCCGCTGCCCACCGCCTCCGTCTACGCGGTCACCAAGGCGGCCGTCGTCACCATGACGGAATCCCTCTACGCCCACCTGAGGGCGGAGCACGCGCGCGTGGGCGCCTCCGTGCTCTTCCCCGGACCCCACATGCTCCGCACCGGCCTGTGGGAGTCGCACCGCAACCGGCCCGAGCGGTACGCCAAGGAGCGGCCGCGCCGCACCCCGTACCGCTCGCTCGACCAGTGGGAGGCCGCCATGAAGGAGGCCGGCCACGAGATCGCCTTCACCCCGGTGGAGGAGGTCGCCGAGCACGTCGTCGAGGGGATCAGGGCCGACCGGTTCTGGATGCTCCCGGCGAGCGAGCACAGCGACCGGCAGATCAGGGCGCGCTCGCGGTCGATGCTCGACCGCGCGAACCCGTCCTACCTGGAGAGCTTCATCCTTGACTGAGGGGTTGGCCATGAGCCATGAGGACCCGTACCTGATCGTCTCCTCCGACTGCCACGCCGGGCTCCCCACCGAGGAGTACCGGCCCTACCTGGAGTCCCGCTTCCACCGGGCCTTCGACGACTTCCTCGCCGGGCGCCAGGCCCGGCGCGAGGCCATGACCCGCCTCGGGGTGCGCAACGAGGACTTCGCGGCCAAGTGGTTCAGCGACCACGAGGAGGGGCTGCGCGGGGGCTGGGACCACGCCCAGCGGATCAAGGAGCTGGACGGCGACGGCGTCGCCGCCGAGGTCGTCTTCCCCGACGCGGACGCCGTCGACAGCCAGACCGCCGCCCCCTTCGGCGTCGGCCTCGGCCTCTCCGGCGACCAGGACCCCGAGCTGGGCATGGCGGGCGCCAAGGCGCACAACCGCTGGCTCGCCGAGTTCGTCGCCCACGCCCCCGCCCGGCACTGCGGCGTCGCCCTGCTGCCGGTCACCGCGGACCCGCGCGAGGTCGTCGCCGAGATCCACCGGGCCAAGGAGTCCGGGCTCGGCGCCCTGATGATCCCGTCCATGTGGGTCGACAAGGCGCCCTACCACGACCGGCGGTACGACCCCGTGTGGGCGGCCGCGGCCGAGACCGGGATGCCGGTCGTCACCCACTCCGGCGCCGCGCCCCGCGAGGAGTACGGCGACCACCTCGGCATCTACGTCTCCGAGGTCACCTGGTGGCCGGCCCGGCCGCTGTGGTTCCTGCTCTGGTCCGGGGTCTTCGAGCGCCACCCGGGGCTGCGGTTCGGCGTCGCCGAGTCCGGCTGCTGGTGGCTGCCGAACCTGCTGTGGTTCATGGACCGCCTCTACCTCGGCGCCCACGGCGGCAAGAAGCTCTCGCCCTTCGCGGAACTGCGGCGCCCGCCGAGCGAGTACCTGGACCGGCAGGTCTTCGTCTGCGCCACCAACACCAAGCGGCGCGAGCTGGCGCAGCGGTACGAGATCGGCGTCGACAACATCCTGTGGGGCTCGGACTTCCCGCACCCCGAGGGCACCTGGCCGAACACCCGGAGCTGGCTGCGGAACACCTTCCACGACATCCCGGTGGGGGAGACCCGGAGGATGCTGGGCCTCGCCGCCGCCGAGGTCTTCGGATTCGACGTCCGGGTCCTGGAGCCGATAGCCGGACGGATCGGCCCCACCCCCGCCGACCTCGGCCAGCCCGCCGACCAGACCGCCGTCGAGGCCTCCTGGGCCCGCTCCCGCGAGACCGGCCGGCACTGGCTCACCGGCGGCGACTTCCCGGTCATGGGCCCGGTGCCGGGGGTGACCCCGTGACGGACCGCCACCCCGCCGCCCCCGCCGACCGCCACACCGTGATCTCCGCCGACTGCCACGCCGGCGCCGACCTCCTCGACTACCGGCCGTACCTGGAGAAGCGGTTCCACGACGACTTCGACGCCTGGGCCGCCGACTACGTCAACCCGTACGAGGACCTGCTCGCCGACACCGCCGACCGCAACTGGAACTCCGACCGCCGGCTGCGCGAGCTCGAAGCCGACGGGATCGTGGCCGAGGTCGTCTTCCCCAACACCATCCCGCCCTTCTTCCCCTCGGCCTCCCTCATGGCCCCGGCACCCACCCGCGAGGAGTTCGAACGGCGCTGGGCGGGGCTGCGCGCCCACAACCGCTGGCTGGCGGAGTTCTGCGCCCGGGCCCCCGGCCGCCGGGCCGGGGTCGCGCAGATCCTCCTCAACGACGTCGACGAGGCCGTCCGGGAGATCCGCCGCACCCACGGGGCCGGCCTCACCGGCGGCATCCTGCTCCCCGGCACCCCGCCGGGCAGCGGGCTGCCGGAGCTGTACTCGGAGACGTACGACCCGATCTGGGCCGTCTGCGAGGAGCTCGGCGTACCCGTCAACCACCACGGAGGCTCCGCCTCCCCGCCGCTCGGCGACGAACCGGCCGCCCGGGCCGTCTTCATGGTGGAGACCACCTGGTTCTCCCACCGGGCCCTGTGGCACCTGGTCTTCGGCGGCGCCTTCCGCCGCCACCCCGGCCTCAGGCTGGTCCTCACCGAGCAGGGCTCCGGCTGGATCCCCGGCGTCGTGGAGATGCTGGACTACTACCACGGGCGGCTGGTCGCGGCGGCGAGCCGGGCGGTCACCGCCGAGTCCAGGTTCGGCGCGGGCCTCGCCGACTCCATGGGCCGCAGCCCCGGCGAGGTGTGGCGGGACAACTGCTTCGTCGGCGCGAGCTTCATGCGCCCCCACGAGGTGCCGCTGCGCGACCGGATCGGCCTCGACAAGATCATGTGGGGCAGTGACTACCCCCACGACGAGGGCACCACGCCGTACTCCCGCGAAGGGCTCCGCCTCGCCTACGCGGGCCTCCCGCGCGAGGAGGTGGCCGCCATGGTCGGGGGCAACGCGGCCCGCGTCTACGGCTTCGACCTCGCCCTCCTCGACCGGCTCGCGGCCGTCCACGGCCCGACCGTCGAGGAGATCGCCACGCCCCTGGAGAAGGTCCCGGAGGGCGCCACCAGCCCGGCCTTCGCCCCGGGCGGGTCGGTCCGCGTGTGGTGACCCGGGGGGTGCGACCCTCCTGAGGTGACCGCACCCCCCGCACACGAGGCCCACGGTGGTGCCCTCGGATCCCGTCTCAACTGGCTCCGCGCCGCCGTGCTCGGAGCCAACGACGGCATCGTCTCCACCGCCGGCCTCGTCGTCGGCGTCGCCGGCGCCACCGAGTCCCAGGCCGCCCTGCTCACCGCGGGACTCTCCGGCCTCCTCGCGGGCTCCCTCTCCATGGCGGTCGGCGAGTACGTCTCGGTCTCCGTCCAGCGCGACTCCGAGACCGCGGCCCTCGCCACCGAGAAGAAGGAGCTCCACGAGAGCCCCGAGGCCGAACTCGACGAACTCACCGAGCTCCTCACCGCCCGCGGCCTCACCCCGGACGTGGCCCGCGAGGCCGCCGAACAGCTCACCGAACGCGACGCCCTCAGGGCCCACGCGCGCGTGGAGCTGGGCATCGACCCCGACGACCTCACCAACCCCTGGCACGCCGCCTGGGCCAGCTTCCTCGCCTTCACCGTCGGCGCCCTCCTCCCGCTCCTCGCGATCGTCCTGCCCCCGGCCTCCACCCGTCTGTGGATCACCGTCGTCTCGGTCCTCGCCGCCCTCACCCTCACCGGCTGGTGGTCCGCCCGCCTCGCCGCCGCCCCCGCCCCCCGGGCCACCCTCCGCACCGTCGTCGGCGGCGCCCTCGCCATGGCCGTCACCTACGCGGCCGGCTCCCTCCTGGACGTGGCGGGGGTGTGACCGGCGCCGGCCGGGCGGACGCCGGCCGACCGCGCCGGCGCCCACCGGGCCGCCGCCTTGTCGGAACCCTCCGAAGACCGCCGGCGAACGTCTCGCATACTTGTCGGTAACAACGTCTGGCGTGCGTCACGGGCGGGCCCTACGGTCGACGGCATGCCCGACCAGACCACCCCGGAGCCCGCCGCGTGACCACCCTCTCCCGCACCCTGCTCAGCGCCTTCCTGCTCGCCGCCGCCGTCGACCTCGGCTCCCTGCTCGCCGGCGCCGACACCGGCCACCTGGTCGCCAAGCCGCTCCTGATGCCGCTCCTCGCCGCGTACGCCGCCACCAGGGGCGCTCCACGGCTGCTCCTCGCCGCGCTGCTCCTCGGCTGGGGCGGAGACGTCTTCCTGCTCCTCGACGCCGACTGGGCCTTCCTCGTCGGCATGGGCTCCTTCGCCCTCGGTCACGTCTGCTACCTGGTGCTCTTCGGCAGGCGCCGCACCTCGCCCGCCCTCGGCGCGTTCTACGCCCTCGCCCTCGCCGGCACCGTCGTCGCCCTCTGGCCCGACCTCCCCGCCGACCTGCGGATCCCCGTCGCCGGCTACTCCCTGCTGCTCACCGCGATGGCCTACCGCTCCTCCTCGCTCGGCGTCCTCGCCGGCACCGGCGGCGCGCTCTTCCTGCTCTCCGACACCCTCATAGCCACCGGCATCGCCGACCTGCCCCAGCTGCCGGCCCCCGACTTCTGGGTCATGCTGACCTACATCGCCGCCCAGTACCTGCTGACCGCGGGCGCCCCGAACGCGATGTACGGTGCACACCGAGAAGGCTGCACGACCGGCTGACCAGGACGAGGAACCATGCGCGCCACCACCATCCACGCCCCCTTCGACATGCGCGTGGAGGAGGTGCCCGACCCGGTCGTGCAGGACCCCACCGACGTCGTCGTGCGCGTCCTGCGCGCCTGCATCTGCGGCAGCGACCTGTGGGCCTACCGCGGCGAGTCCGCCCGGCAGCCCGGCCAGCGCATCGGCCACGAGTTCCTCGGCACCGTCGAGGCGACCGGCTCCGAGGTCCGCGGCTTCAGGCCCGGCGACCTGGTCGTCGCCCCCTTCGTCTGGTCCGACGGCACCTGCGACTACTGCGCCGAAGGCCTCCAGACCTCCTGCCCGCGCGGCGGCTTCTGGGGCTCCGCCGGCTCCGACGGCGGCCAGGGCGAGGCCGTCCGCGTCCCCTTCGGCGACGGCACCCTCGTCAAGCTCCCCACCGACGCCGCCTCCGACGACCGGCTGCTCACCGCGCTGCTCGCCCTCTCCGACGTCATGGGCACCGGCCACCACGCCGCCCTCGGCGCCGGCGTCCGCCCCGGCTCCACCGTCGCCGTCGTCGGCGACGGCGCCGTCGGCCTCTGCGGCGTCCTCGCCGCCAAGCGGCTCGGCGCCGAGCGGATCATCGCCCTCGGCCGCCACACCGCCCGCACCGACATCGCCCGCGTCTTCGGCGCCACCGACGTCGTCGCCGAGCGCGGCGAGGCCGCCGAGGCCGCCGTCCGCGAGCTCACCGGCGGCCAGGGCGCCCACGGCGTCATCGAGGCCGTCGGCACCGAGCAGTCCATGCGCACCGCCGTGAACATCACCCGCGACGGCGGCTCCATCGGCTACGTCGGCGTCCCGCACGGCTCCGGCACCGGCCTCGACCTCTCCGTCATGTTCGACCGCAACATCGCCCTGCGCGGCGGCGTCGCCCCCGTCCGGGCCTACCTCCCGGAGCTGCTCGCGGACGTCCTCGACGGCACCATCGACCCGTCCCCGGTCTTCGACCTCACCGTGGGCCTCGACGGCGTCCCCGGCGGCTACAAGGCCATGGACGAGCGCACCGCCCTCAAGGTCCTCGTCAAGCCGTAGCCCACACCGGGGCGTCCGCCCCCGCGACGCCCGGCGGGCGCGACCAGCCCGCCGGGCCGCCCTCGTACGACACCGGCGACACCGCGTGCCGCAGCCGCCCCAGCGGCCCCTCCGACTCCGTGACGTACCGCTCGGGCTCGTACCGCGGCAGACCGTGCGTCAGCCAGTGCCCGGTCTGCGCCAGCGCGAGCCGGACGAGGCGGCCGCCGCCGTCCCGGTCCCGCTCCGTCAGCGACCGCAGCACCGCCGCCGCCAGCAGGTACCCCGTCCCGTGGTCCAGGGCCTGCGCCGGCAGCGCCCCCGGCTCCTCGGCCGACCCCTCCTCGACCGCGAGGCCCGTCGCCACCTGCACCAGGCTGTCGAAGCCCCGCCGTTCGCCCCAGGGCCCGTAGTCGCCCCACGCCGACAGCCGGGCCGTCACCAGGCCCGGCCGGTCGAGGCCGTACCGCTCCAGGGCCCCCGGCCGGTAGCCGGTCACCAGGACGTCCGCCGCGTCCAGGAGCTCGTCGAAGGTCCGCCGGTCCGAGGGCCGGTCCAGGTCCAGGGCGGCGGTCCGCTTCCCGGTGTCCGTGTCCGCGTGCTGGTCCGGCAGCTCCGGGTTGCCCGGCGGGTCGATCCGCAGCACGTCCGCGCCGAGCAGCGCCAGCGTCCGGGTCGCCACCGGCCCCGCGATCACCCGGGTCAGGTCCAGCACCCGCGGCGGACCGGTCCGCCGCCGCGGCGGGGCCTCGTCGATCCGCTCCCGGCTCAGCACCGGCCGCGCCGCCACCTCCCGGCCCTGCTCGTGGCCGGCCCACTCCGCGGGCGTCCGCAGCGCCACCGCGAGCCCCCCGGAGCCGTACACCGCCGCCTCCACGTCGACGGCCTTCCGCCCGCCGACCGCCTCCGCGACCGCCTCCACCGAGTCGGCCGTGCCCAGGGCCGCGAGCAGCGCGGCCTTGTGGTGCGGGTAGTTGGCGTGGGTGCGGACCCAGCCGTCGGCCGCCCGCCAGAACCGGGACAGCGGCGCGAAGCTCACCGGCGCCCGCCCGTCGACCCGCAGATGACGCTCGCTCACGAAGGCGGTGGCCACCGCTCCGTCGTCCACCCGCACGGGCCCCGCCACGCCCGCGTGCTCCACGGCCGCGAGACCGCAGACCGCGACCGTCGCCCGCGCGAGGTCCATCACCGGCAGCCGCGCCGGGAGCAGCCCCGACACTCCGCCGAACTCCACCCGCTCGACCAGGGCGGGATCGCCGCCGAGGACCGACCACAGTGCTTCCGTACCGCTCCGAACCGTGCTGTCCATACCCGCACTATGGCACTCGGTGCCGCCTCCCGGGCATGCGAAAGGGCCCCGGTGCGGCAGACCGCACCGGGGCCCCGATCACGCTAGGGCGTCACCACTTGCGGACGGCGTCCAGCGCGTCCACCAGACCGGCTCCGTAGAAGCCGTTCTTCTGCTTGCCACCCTCGCAGACGGCGTCGATCGTGCCGTCGCCCTCGATGTCGTACGGGTTGGTGCAGGAGCGCTCGTCGGCCTGCGCGTACAGCAGCGCCTTCAGCGCGGCCGGGCTCGCGTGGGGGTGCGTCGACTTCAGCAGCGCGAGCACACCGGCGGCGTGCGGCGACGCCATCGACGTACCGGCCTTGTAGTTGTAGCCGCCGTTGACCGTGGTCGACAGGATGCGGCCGTTGACCGCCGGGGCGTCCGGGGTCTGGTACTCGGTGCGGTCACCGCCGGGGGCGGCGATGTCGATGACGCCGAGACCGTAGTTCGAGTAGGACGCCTTCAGGTCCTTCGCGCCGGTCGCGGAGACCGTCACGACGCCCGGCAGCTGCGCCGGGTAGTCGACGCACTCGCGCGGGTCGATGACCCGGTCGCCCGGCGTGGTGTCGTTCGGGCTCGAGTTGTCCAGGATCTCGTCGGCGGCGAGGTCGAACTTGGAGTTGCCGGCCGCGGCCACGTTGACCGTGCCCTTCTTCTCCGCGTACCGGGTCGCCCGGGTGACCGCCTCGACGAGGGCCTTCTGGTCCTCGTCCGTCTTGCAGGCGAACATCCACGGGTCGGTGTAGTAGCTGTTGTTCGTGACGTCGACGCCGTGCTCGGCCGCCCACACGAAGCCACAGACCACGGCCTCGGTGTAGAAGAAGCCGTCCGGGGTGGACACCTTGATGCCGGAGACCTTCACGCCCGGAGCGACACCGGTGATGCCGACGCCGTTCTTCGCGGCGGCGATCGTGCCGGCCACGTGGGTGCCGTGGTCCGACTCGCCCGGGTTGGGGCGCCACGAGCCGGGGGTGGTGTCCGGCTTGCCGGAGACGCAGTTGGCGGAGGCCTTCACGTCGAAGTTCGGCGCCAGGTCCGGGTGGGTGTCGTCCACGCCGGTGTCGATGACGCCGACCGTCACCCGGCTGCTGCCGAGGGTCTTCTGGTGCGCCTTGTCGGCCTTGATGGCCGGGAGGTCCCACTGCAGCGGCTCCAGCGGGTCCTGCTCGTCGGAGGCGGTCGCCGCGGCAGCCGTGGCCTCGGCCGAGGTCAGCTCCTCGGTGGCCCCGCCGACCGAGTCGTCGCCCTGCACCGAGAGCGGAGCGGTACGGGTCGCACCCGCCGACACCACACCGCGGGCCTTGCGGATCGTCTCCGCGAACGCCGGGTTCTGCGAGTGGACGACGATCACGCCTATCTGGTCGTACGCGATGACGACCTCGCCGCCGGCGGCGGCTATCGCCTTCTTCACCGAGGAGGCCGTCCAACGGCCCCCCTCGATGTTGACGACGTACGAGAGCTTCTCGCCCGTCGCCGCGACGGTGGCGGCCGCCGGGGCATCGCTCAGTTCCGCGGCGGAGGCGGCGCCGGAGGGAAGGAAGCCGAGCGAAGCGGTGAGCGCGAGACCAGCAGGCAGAGCAAGTACTCGGCCGCGCCTCGATCCCAGATGAGCCATGGGTTCTCCACATCATCCGTATCTGCTGCTCACGCGCGGGTTTGCGCGCGGGCAGGTGCATGACGAGTGAAGCTATCGCTGATCTTCCCCGCTCATCAATGAGTTGAGAAGACCAGATGAAGATTCCGAGGAAGAAATCCACCCCGCTGAACCACTTCGCGCCGGGCTCCGTGCCGTTGAGCAGGGGAGGGGCTCCGGCAGGCGCCCCGCTCCCGCACCCCAGGTGAGGCCCCCTTGACCATGCCGTCCGCCCCCGCGTCACGAGGAGAGTCCGTGGCTACCGAAGCACCGCCGCCGCCGAGAGAGGGCGCCGGGACCGACCCCGGTCCCGCCCGGCCCACCACGGAGCAGTTCGTCGAGGTCCAGCGGAGCGAGGAGTTCGGCGAGCTCCGCCGCACCTACCGCTCCTTCGCCTTCCCCCTGACGGTCGCCTTCATCACCTGGTACCTGCTCTACGTCCTGCTCTCCAACTACGCGGGCGACTTCATGGGCATCCGCGTCTTCGGCCACATCAACGTGGCCCTCGTCCTCGGCCTCGGCCAGTTCGCCACCACCTTCCTCATCGCCTGGCTCTACTCCCGGCACGCCGCGCTCCGTCTCGACCCCAAGGGCGAGGCCATCAAGGCCCGTATGGAGGGCGACGCATGAGCACCCTCGCCACCGCCCCCGCCCTGCTCGCCGCCGACAACGCCACCACCGAGCACCGGCCGCTGATCATCGCCCTCTTCGGCGCCTTCGTGCTCGCCACCCTGGCCATCACCATCTGGGCCGGCCGGCAGACCCGCAGCGCCGCCGACTTCTACGCCGGCGGCGGCCAGTTCACCGGCTTCCAGAACGGCCTCGCGATCTCCGGCGACTACATGTCCGCCGCGTCCTTCCTCGGCATCAGCGGCGCCATCGCCCTCTACGGCTACGACGGCTTCCTCTACTCGATCGGCTTCCTCGTCGCCTGGCTCGTCGCCCTGCTCCTGGTCGCCGAGCCGCTGCGCAACTCCGGCCGCTTCACCATGGGCGACGTCCTCGCCTACCGGATGCGCCAGCGCCCGGTCCGCACCGCCGCGGGCACCTCCACCATCGTCGTCTCGATCTTCTACCTGCTCGCCCAGATGGCCGGCGCCGGCGTGCTCGTCTCGCTGCTCCTCGGCATCACCAGCGACGGCGGCAAGGTCGCGATCGTCGCCCTGGTCGGCGTCCTGATGATCGTCTACGTGACCATCGGCGGCATGAAGGGCACCACCTGGGTGCAGATGGTGAAGGCGGTGCTCCTCATCGCGGGCACCCTCCTCATCACCTTCCTCATCCTGCTGAAGTTCGACTTCAACCTCTCCGACCTGCTCGGCGCCGCCGCCACCAACAGCGGCAAGGGCGACGCCTTCCTGGAGCCCGGCCTCAAGTACGGCGTCAGCGCCGTCTCGAAGCTGGACTTCCTCTCCCTCGGCATCGCCCTCGTCCTCGGCACCGCCGGCCTGCCGCACATCCTGATCCGCTTCTACACGGTGCCGACCGCCAAGGCCGCCCGTAAGTCGGTCAACTGGGCCATCGGCATCATCGGCGCCTTCTACCTGATGACGATCGTCCTCGGCTTCGGCGCCGCCGCCCTGCTCAGCGGCGACACCATCAAGGCGTCCAACAAGGCGGGCAACACGGCGGCCCCGCTCACCGCCCTGGAAGTCGGCGGCGGCGCCGACTCCACCGCCGGCGCGATCCTCCTCGCCGTCATCTCCGCCGTCGCCTTCGCCACCATCCTGGCCGTCGTCGCCGGTCTGACCCTCGCCTCCTCCTCGTCCTTCGCGCACGACATCTACGCCAACGTGATCAAGCGCGGCCAGGCCACGGAGAAGCAGGAGATGCGGGCCGCCCGCTGGTCCACGGTCTTCATCGGCATCGTCTCGATCGGCCTCGGCGCCCTCGCCCGCGACCTCAACGTCGCCGGCCTGGTCGCCCTCGCCTTCGCCGTCGCCGCCTCGGCCAACCTGCCGACGATCCTCTACTCGCTCTTCTGGAAGCGGTTCACCACCCAGGGCGCGCTCTGGTCGATCTACGGCGGCCTGATCTCCTCCGTCGTCCTCGTCCTCTTCTCCCCGGTCGTCTCCGGCGCGCCGACCTCCATGTTCAAGGGCGTCGACTTCCACTGGTTCCCGCTGGAGAACCCGGGCCTGATCTCCATCCCGCTCGGCTTCCTCCTCGGCTGGCTCGGCTCGATCCTCTCCAAGGAGGAGCCCGACCAGGGCAAGTACGCCGAGCTGGAGGTCAAGTCCCTCACCGGAGTCGGCACCGCGGCCGCCGTCAAGCACTGACCCCGGCCGCCCGGAACCGACCGCAGCGCAGCCGCTCGTATACGTTCCGCAGCCAACCACCGGTCGCGTCGTAGAGTTCTACGACGCGGCCGGTGCCGTCCTCGTGACAATCGGCCCGTGCCCGATGTCCGCGTGGTCACGTAGGCTCGGAAAAGAAGCGAACCTGGAGAAGGGGAGGGGGACCGGTGCTCCTCGACACATATGGCCGAGTCGCCACTGACCTGCGTGTTTCCCTCACCGATCGGTGCAATCTGCGCTGCACCTACTGCATGCCCGAAGAGGGACTGCAGTGGCTGGCCAAGCCCGACCTGCTCACCGACGACGAGATCGTCCGGCTGATCCGGATCGCCGTCACCGACCTCGGCGTCACCGAGGTCCGCTTCACCGGCGGCGAGCCGCTGCTCCGCCCCGGCCTCGTCGGGATCGTCGAGCGCTGCGCCGCCCTGGAGCCCCGTCCCCGGATGTCGCTGACGACCAACGGGATCGGACTGAAGCGCACCGCGACCGCCCTCAAGGCGGCGGGCCTCGACCGGGTCAACGTCTCCCTGGACACCCTGCGGCCCGAGGTCTTCAAGACCCTCACCCGCCGTGACCGCCACCGGGACGTCGTCGACGGCATGGCCGCCGCCCGCGAGGCCGGCCTCACCCCGGTGAAGGTCAACGCCGTCCTGATGCCGGGGCTCAACGAGGACGAGGCCCCCGACCTGCTCGCCTGGGCGATCGAGGAGGGGTACGAGCTCCGCTTCATCGAGCAGATGCCCCTCGACGCCCAGCACGGCTGGAAGCGCGAGGGCATGATCACCGCCGGGGACATCCTGGAGTCCCTGCGCACCCGCTTCACCCTCACCCCCGAGGGCTCCGAGGAGCGCGGCTCCGCCCCGGCCGAGCGCTGGGTCGTCGACGGCGGACCGCACACGGTCGGCGTCATCGCCTCCGTCACCCGCCCGTTCTGCCGGGCCTGCGACCGCACCCGGCTCACCGCCGACGGTCAGGTCCGCACCTGCCTCTTCGCCACCGAGGAGACCGACCTGCGGGCCGCGCTCCGCTCGGACGCGCCGGACGCGGACGTCGCGGAGCTGTGGAAGAAGGCGATGTGGGGGAAGAAGGCCGGCTCGGGCCTGGACGACCCGAGCTTCCTCCAGCCGGACCGGCCGATGTCAGCGATCGGCGGCTGAGCCGGGGTCCGCGGGTTCCCACTCGGCGAACGGCACGACGTCCTTCAGGAAACCCCGCACGCCGAGGAACTGCGAGAGGTGCTCGCGGTGTTCCTCGCAGGCGAGCCAGGTCTTGCGCCGCTCGGGCGTGTGCAGCTTGGGGTTGTTCCACGCGAGGACCCAGACGGCGTCGGCGCGGCAGCCCTTGGCGGAACAGATCGGCTTCTCTTCGCTCACCCGATCATTGTCCAGCAAGGGCGATGCCGAGCAGCCACGGGGGGAGCTGCCCGGCATCGGTCCGTCGCTCCGACGGGGGATGCGGAGCGCGTACGCAGTATGTCACGGCACCCCGGGTGCGGTGCACCGGAACTTCACGATTGATCTGAGCTTTTCTTGAGGTTCCCGACGGGTTCGCCGTCACGTTCCGTCACCGGGGCGGGTCGACCCGGATCAGCCCTGCCCGTAAGGGCGTTCCGCTCCGGATTCCGTTCCGCCCTCGTCCGCGCCCAGCGCGGGACGCACCGGCGTGGGCATGAACGTCGAGGGGAGCGTGGGCGCGGACTCGCGGCCCGCGTTGGCGATCACCACCGCGATGTACGGCAGCAGCACCCCGAGCGCCAGCGCCACGACCGCCACGTGCCGTTCCACGTTCCACAGCACCGCGGCGGCGATCACGGAGAGCGTCCGGACGCCCATGGAGATGACGTACCGCCGCTGTCTGCCCCGGACGTCGTCCGCCAGTCCCTGTCGGGCCCCGGTGATCCGGAAGACCTCGGGTCCCCCTCGCTTCCGCATCGCGTTCCACCACCCGCCGCTCGTGCCGGACCCTCCCCGGTCCGGGCCTCGGACCACCACCGTACGCCCACGTTCCCGGGCCGACGAGACCGGGGCGCATACGGCCCCGTCCGACATGCGCCGTATGGCCGACGGGTCGAGACTGGGGCCACATGCGTACGAGGAGGCGGCTATGAGTTGGTTGTGGGCGATCATCGTCGGGTTCGTCCTGGGTCTGATCGCGAAGGCGATCCTGCCGGGCAAGCAGCAGATCCCGCTCTGGCTGACGACGATCTTCGGCATCCTGGGCAGCGTCCTGGGCAACGCGGTCGCCACCTGGATCGGGGTCAACGACACCAAGGGCATCGACTGGACCCGTCACCTGCTCCAGCTCATCGGCGCGGTGGTCGTGGTCGGCGTCGGCGACATGGTCTGGGCCTCGCTCAAGGGCAACCGGCAGCGCGCCTGAGGCGGGCGGGGGAGAACGGGAGGCCCGGTACGGCGGTCGGTCGCCGTACCGGGCCTCCCGGCATGTCCCGCTCGGCCGGTCAGCCGGCGAACTCGATCGCCGCGAGGTTCTTCTTGCCGCGGCGCAGCACGAGCCAGCGGCCGTGCAGCAGCTCGCCGACCTCGACGACGGCGTCCTCGGCGGTCACCTTCACGTTGTTCACGTAGGCGCCGCCCTCCTTCACCGTGCGCCGCGCTGCCGACTTGCTCGCCACCAGGCCGACCTCGGCGAACAGGTCCACGACCTGGCCCAGCTCGGTCACGCGCGCGTGCGGCAGCTCGGAGAGCGCGGCGGCGAGCGTCGGCTCGTCCAGCTCGGCCAGGTCGCCCTGCCCGAACAGCGCCTTGGAGGCGTTGATGACGGCCGCGCACTGCTCGGCGCCGTGCACCAGCGTGGTGAGCTCCTCGGCCAGCGCCCGCTGGGCGGCCCGCGCCTGCGGCCGCTCGGCGGTCTGCGCCTCCAGCTCCTCCAGCTCCTCGCGGGACCTGAAGGAGAGGATCCGCATGTAGGTGGAGATGTCGCGGTCGTCCACGTTCAGCCAGAACTGGTAGAACGCGTACGGCGTGGTCATCTCCGGGTCCAGCCAGACGGCGCCGCTCTCGGTCTTGCCGAACTTGGTGCCGTCCGCCTTGACCATCAGCGGCGTCGCCAGCGCGTGCGCCTCGGCGCCCGGCTCCAGGCGGTGGATCAGGTCGAGGCCGGCCACCAGGTTGCCCCACTGGTCGGAGCCGCCCTGCTGGAGCGTGCAGCCGTACCGCCGGTACAGCTCCAGGAAGTCCATGCCCTGGAGCAGCTGGTAGCTGAACTCGGTGTAGCTGATGCCCTGCTCGGACTCCAGGCGGCGGGCCACGGAGTCCTTGGTCAGCATCTTGTTGACCCGGAAGTGCTTGCCGATGTCCCGCAGGAACTCGATCGCCGACAGACCGGCGGTCCAGTCCAGGTTGTTGACCATGACCGCCGCGTTCTCCCCCTCGAAGGAGAGGAAGGGCTCGATCTGGGACCGCAGCCGGTTCACCCAGTTCGCGACCGTCTCCGGGTCGTTCAGGGTGCGCTCGGCGGTCGGACGGGGGTCGCCGATCTGGCCGGTGGCCCCGCCGACCAACGCCAGCGGCCGGTGCCCGGCCTGCTGGAGCCGACGGACGGTGAGCACCTGGACCAGGTGGCCGACGTGGAGACTGGCCGCGGTCGGGTCGAAACCGCAATAGAACGTGACGGGGCCGTCCGCGAGCGCCTTGCGCAGGGCGTCCTCGTCGGTGGACTGGGCGAAGAGCCCACGCCACTTCAGCTCGTCGACGATGTCCGTCACGGTCGTCAGTCTCCTCGGATCGTTGCTTGGTGACAGCCCAGTCTAGGCGGGTCAGACGCCCTTGCTGACCGAGCTCATGTTGAAGTCGGGCACCCGCAGCGCGGGCATCGCGGCCCGGGTGAACCAGTCGCTCCACTCGCGCGGCAGGGTCCGCTCCGTCCGGCCCGCCTCGGTGGCCCGCGACAGCAGGTCCACCGGCGACTCGTTGAACCGGAAGTTGTTGACCTCGCCGACCACCTCGCCGTTCTCCACGAGGTAGACGCCGTCCCGGGTCAGGCCGGTGAGCAGCAGCGTCGCCGGGTCGACCTCGCGGATGTACCAGAGGCAGGTCAGCAGCAGTCCGCGCTCGGTGGCGGCCACCATCTCCTCCAGGGAGCGCTCCCCGCCGCCGTCCAGGATCAGGTTCCCCGCGCCCGGCGCCACCGGCAGACCGGTGAGACCCGCCGAGTGCCGGGTGGTGATCAGCCGGTCGAGCACGCCGGCCCGCATCCACTCCACGGAGCCGACCGGCAGGCCGTTGTCGAAGACCGACTCGTCGTCGCCGGAGGCGTGCGCGATCACGAAGGGCGCGGACTCCAGGCCCGGCTCGTTCGGGTCGCTGCGCAGGGTCAGCGGCAGCGGCGAGAGGGTCTCGCCGAGCCGGGTGCCGCCGCCGGGCCGGGAGAAGACCGTACGGCCCTCCACCGCGTCCCGGGCCATCGACGACCACAGCTGGTAGATCAGCAGGTCGGCCACGGCGGTCGGCGGCAGCAGCGTCTCGTACCGCCCGGCGGGCAGCTCGATCCGCCGCTCGGCCCAGCCCAGCCGGACCGCCAGCTCGGCGTCGAGCGCCGCCGGGTCGACGTCCTTGAAGTCCCGGGTGGAGCGCCCGGCCCAGGCGGAGCGGGCGCGGTCGGGCGACTTGGCGTTGAGCTCCAGGGTGCCGTTGGGCTGGTCGTGCCGCAGCCGCAGCCCGGTCGAGGTCCCCAGGTAGGTGGAGGTCAGCTCGTGGTGGGCGAAGCCGTACAGCTCGCGCCCGCCGGCACGCGCGCGTGCGAAGGCCTCGCCGAGCGCCGGCGCGAAGTCGGCGAAGACGGCGGAGGAGGTCTCGGCGGGCGCGTCGGTGAAGTCGGGGGAGGAGGGCACGCCCGTCACCAGCGGCTGCGCGTCCTCGGCGGGCCCGGCCGCCCGCGCCGCCGTCTCGGCGGCCCGCACCAGCGGCTCCAGGTCCTCGGCGGTCACCGCGGAGCGGGACACCACCCCGGAGGCGGCGCCCTCGGCACCGTCCACGGTGGCGATCACGGTGAGGGTGCGGCCCCGGGTCACGCCGTTCGTCGTCAGCGCGTTGCCCGCCCAGCGCAGGTTGGCCGAGGACTCCTCGTCGGCGATGACGACGCAGCCGTCCGCCCGGGACAGTTCGAGCGCCCGCTCGACGATCTCGTACGGCTTGGTGTTACGGGAGCTCATCGACCGGCCTCCTGCGTCGTGTTCAGGATGTTGACGCCCCGGAAGAGGGCGGAGGGGCAGCCGTGCGAGACGGCCGCGACCTGGCCCGGCTGGGCCTTGCCGCAGTTGAAGGCGCCGCCGAGGACGTACGTCTGCGGGCCGCCGACCTGCTCCATCGAGCCCCAGAAGTCGGTGGTGGTGGCCTGGTACGCCACGTCCCGCAGCTGCCCGGCCAGCCGGCCGTTCTCGATGCGGAAGAAGCGCTGGCCGGTGAACTGGAAATTGTACCGCTGCATGTCGATCGACCAGGACCGGTCGCCGACCACGTAGATGCCCCGCTCGACGCCCCCGATCAGGTCCTCCGTCGACAGGCCGCCCGGATCGGGCCGGAGCGAGACGTTCGCCATCCGCTGCACCGGGACGTGCGCGGGGGAGTCCGCGAACGCGCAGCCGTTGGACCGGCCGAGGCCGGTGAGCTGCGCGATCCGCCGGTCCAGCTGGTAGCCGACGAGCGTGCCGTCCTTCACCAGGTCCCAGGACTGCGCCTCGACGCCCTCGTCGTCGTACCCGATCGTCGCGAGGCCGTGCTCGGCCGTACGGTCACCGGTCACGTTCATCACCGAGGAGCCGTACGCCAGTTTGCCCAGCTGGTCGAAGGTGGCGAAGGAGGTGCCCGCGTACGCCGCCTCGTACCCCAGCGCCCGGTCCAGCTCGGTGGCGTGGCCGATCGACTCGTGGATCGTCAGCCACAGGTTCGACGGGTCGACGACCAGGTCGTACCGGCCGGCCTCGACGCTCGGCGCCCGCATCTTCTCGGCGAGCAGCTCCGGGATCTCCTCCAGCTCCTTGTCCCAGTCCCAGCCGGTCCCGGTCAGGTACTCCCAGCCCCGGCCGACCGGCGGCGCGATCGTCCGCATCGAGTCGAACTCGCCGGTGGTGCCGTCGACGGCGGTCGCGGTGAGCTGCGGGTGGAGCCGCACCCGCTGCTGGGTGGTGACGGTGCCCGCCGTGTCCGCGTAGAACTTGTTCTCGAAGACCGTGAGCAGCGAGGCGTCCACGTGCGCCACCCCGTCGGCCCGCAGCAGCCGCGCCGACCAGTCGGCGAGCAGCGCGCTCTTCTCCTCGGCCGGCACGGAGAACGGGTCGACCTCGTACGAGGAGATCCACACCTTGTCCGCGTGCACCGGCTCCGCGGCGAGCTCGACCCTCTCGTCGGAGCCGGCCGCGGCGATGACCTGCGCTGACAGCTTCGCCATGGCCACGGCCTGCGAGGCGACCCGCGCCGCCCCGTCCATGGTCAGGTCGACCCCGGAGGCGAAGCCCCAGGCCCCGCCGTGCACCACCCGCACCGCGTACCCGAGATCGGTGGTGTCCGACGAACCCGCCGGCCGGGCGTCCCGCAGCCGCCACGCGGCGCTGCGCACCCTTTCGAGGCGGAAGTCGGCGTGCTCGGCGCCGAGCGCCCGCGCCCGCGCGAGCGCCGCGTCGGCGAGCGCCCTCAACGGCAGGGCATGGAAGTGTGGGTCGATCTGATGGACCACGAGCGGCCTCGCTCTCTGCGTGACGGGAACCTGCTGCGGTTGACGGGCAACCGGAAGTGAATCACGCCGCGTCGCGCTCTCCGGCACATTTTCCCCGGACGGTGGCGCGCTCGGCTGTCAACTCCTCTTTAGGTAACGGCGAGAGATGTCCGGGAATAGACCCAGGGCATAGGGCAAGGACACGCAGAGTGGCAGGATCCGCCCATGCGCGGGCGGGTGAATGACATCAAGTCGTGGCTCATGTCGTTGGAAGAGGAGGAGCTGCGCACCCTTCTGACCTGGCATCCGTGCCTGCGCGGGCAGAACTGCGTGCACGGCACCGAGTCCAGGGCCCGCCGGGTGGCGCCCTCACGGCGCGAGATCACCTCCGTGCGGGTCTGGCTGGCCAAGGCGCAGGCGCCCCACCTGACGAGCGCGGCGGTCTGCGGCCTCGGCTGGGTCACCAGACTCCTGGAGGAGGAGTACGGGTGGCCGCACCACGTCCTCGCCGAGCCCACCGTCGATCAACTTTCGGCCATGCTCGAAGTCCTCGAACCCCCGCTCGCGCACTGCGCGCTGTACGGCCTGCTGGTCCCCCGTACGGAGTCGCTGCCGGCGGGCGCGCTGGCCCACGAGCACGAGACGCGGCTGCGCGCCGCGGCGAACCGCCGGCCGCCACCGGACGCCCGAGCCGTGGGACCGGCCTTCACCGAGGCCGAGTCCAAGGCCGAGCCCGAGCCCGAGCCCGAGCCCGAGCCCAAGGCCGAGCCCGAGCCCGAGCCCGAGGCGACGCGAGAAGAAGCCCCAGCCGTTTCCCCCGAGGAACCCCAGAGTGAGGCGGTCGACACCGTGTTGGGACCTGATCTGTTCTCCGAGCTCCACACGTCCCTCGCCCTCCTGCGGCGGACCGGCGAGAACCTCGCGGACGAACTCCGGGCGCTCGCCGCGGACCTGACGGAGGGCCGGCAGCCGTCCGACGCGGTGCTGACGGCGGCGGTCGACGGCGTACCGGAATGGGCCAGGTCCCGCCGGGCACTCGCCGCGCGCCTGACGGCCGCGGGCGGCACCTGGCCCCCGGGCGGCGGCTACGCGGCGGCGGAGGAGGAGGTGGGCCGACGCGAGGAGAAGCTGGCCGAGCTGCGCCGGAAGTCCGTGACCTACGCCGGACTGATAGCCGTCGCGGACGACGAGGAGGAGGCGGCCGACCTGGAACGCGTCCTGCGGCGCGTCCAGCAGCAGCTCGCGGCCTTCGGCGTCCCCGCCCCCGAGGAGCCCCCCGCCGGCGTGCCCCGGCCGCCGGAGGGCACCGGCACCCCGGCCCGGCCCGCCGCGCCCTCCCTTCCGACGAAGCCGGAACCGCCCCGACAGCCCGGCCCCTCGCCCGACCCGACCCCGGCGCAGGCCGAGGGCCAGGCCCTGGACGGGAACCACGCGCAGGCGGGGAGCCACGTTCGGGCCGAGGGTCCGGCTCAGGCCGAGAGCCAGGCCGGGGCTCAGGGCCAGGGCCAGAACCAGGTTCAGGCGGAGGTCCAGGCCCAGAACGAGAACGAGACCCGGGCTCAGGCGGAGGGCCAGGCCCGGATTCCGGCCCGGACCGCGCCGCAGCCAGGGGCCCTGGCCGAGCCCCGGCCCCAGCCCGAGCCCGCCGATGGCCGGTCCCCGGCCCTGGCGGACGTCCCGGCCCGGAACGGCGGTTCGGCGCCGACCCCTACCCCGACCGAGGCCGAGCCGCCCACCGGCGGACCGTCAGGCACGGTGCATGGCGTGACCGGTACGGCGGCGCCCGCGCCCGCCGACGCACCGGCGCCCGTGCCCAGCTCCCCGGCGCCCGCGCCCGCCCCGGTCGGGTCCGCGCCCGCCCCGGGCGTACCGGCGGACGTTCGCGGAGCCGCGCCCGGTACGCCGGCGTCCACCCCGGTCACGTCCCTGTCCGGCCCGCGGGCCTCCGTGCCCGCCCCGGCCAAGCCCGCACCGTCGCCCGGTTCCCCGGCGGCGACGTCCGCCGCCGTGCCGTCCGCCGCCGTGCCGTCCGCCCCGGCCACGTTCCTGCCCGGCGCACGGGCCTCCGCGCCCGCCCCGGTTGCGCCCCCGAGCGCCAAGACGCCCGCGCCCGGCACGTCGGCGCCCCCGGCCGCCGCCGCGACGCCCGCGCCCGCCCCGGTCGCGGCGAGGTCCGGCTCCGCCGGGGCCGCCGCCCTCCCCGAGGAGGACTGGCCCGTCGGGGTGGTCCAGCCCGACTGGGACCCCGGGGCGCCGTGGGAGACGGGCGCGGAGTCGCCGGTCGCGCGGCTGCTGGGGCAGGGGCGGGTCGCCGACGCCTACTGGGTGACGCGGGCCTCGCGCGAGAGCGACGAGCGGGCGCGGGCGCTGGCCTTCGCCGCGGCGGCCTTCGGGTGCGTCAGCGACAGCGAGGCCACGCCGGTGCAGATCACGCACGAGTTCGACGCCCCGCTGTCCGGCGAGGACCGCGAGGCGCACCTCGTCGCGCTCGCCGCCGCGCTCCGGGCCGGTCTCACCGCCCGCTGGCCGCACGGGCTGGTCAGCGGGTTCGTGATGCCGTCCGGGCTGACCTCCCCCTGGCAGCAGCTGCTCAACGTGCTGGTGGCGGCGGTCCGGGACGGCCGCGGCTTCGAGCCCGGGACGCTCCAGACCGACGAGGAGCGGAACGCCGCCCAGCTCCGCGAGGAGATCGCCCAGACGGCCCGGCAGCTCCTCGACGACCTGCCCCGCCGCAAGATGAAGTACCAGCGGGCCTCCCAGGTGCTGAAGTACCTCATCGGCCCCTCCGGCAGGCTGCACAAGGCCCTCGACGAGTGCGTGGCCTGGGCGGAGCGGAGCCCGGCGGCGGGCTCCCCGGGGTTCCGGGAGGCCGGTGAGGAGCTGTGGCGGACCGAGGGGATCGACCGGATCATCGAGGACGCCGACGCGCTGTTCCGTACGTCCAAGCAGGCCAAGGAGCCGATAACCGCCGGCGCCCTGCGGCAGCTGCACGCCGCCTGCCGGTCCGTCGGCGAACTGCTCATCCGGGCCGAGGCCGCGCACTCCGCCGTCCGGCCCTCGGCCGGCGCCAGCGAGCGGGGCATCCCCGAACTGGGCAGCGCCCTGCGCGGGGTCGCCGACGAGCCGGTCCCGTCGGGCGTCGGCGGCGCCGCCCTCGGGCTGCTCCGCGCCTGGCTGGTCGGCGCGCCGACCGTGCCGGGCGAGCAGCTCGCGTCCGACGACGCGGCCGACCGGCTCCGGGAGAACGGCGGCCCCGTGCCGTCCGGCGACTGCCTGCTCGGCCTCTGCGAGCTGCCCCGGCACCCGGACGGCGAGCCGGACCTCGCCGACCCCCGCACCGCGCTCCGGATGGCCGCGCTGCTCGCCCCCGCCGCTCCCGCGCAGGCCCTGGAGCGGTACCTGGAGACGGGTGACCTGCACCTGGCGAAGGCGCTGATCGCCGCCGTCGAGCGCGCGCCGGCCGCGATGGGCTGCCCCGACCCGGAGTGGCGCGACGCCGCCGGCCGGCAGCTCGCCCAGGCCCACGAGCGGTGGCGGCGCCAGGTGGGCGAGCGGCACACCCTGGCGGCGGAGCTGCTGGCCCAGATGCGGACCCTGAACCAGCTGGCGCCGGACCGGGAGCGGCACTTCGCCGGCCGCCTCCAGCAGTTCGCGGACGGCGAGGAGTCCGGCCGGTACCGCTTCGCCCTCGCCTCGCTCAACGAGCTGGAGGCCGAGCTCGGCGCCCTGGTCGAGAAGGCCAAGAGCCGCCTGCGGGAGGACCTCGAACAGCTCAGGACCGACCCGGAGCACCCGCTCGCGCCGAACGACCGGGACCGGATCGCCCGGCTGATCGACGAGGGCGACACGGTGACGGCGCAGGAGTTCCTCTCCCTCGCCACGAGCCGCAAGCCGCTGCCCGAGCGGCTCGCCGACGACGACGCGGAACTCCTCGACTTCCTCACCGGCGCCATCTCCCCGCAGGCCCCGAAGGCCGGCGGGGAGGGCGTCAGCGCCCGCTGGTGGGCGTCCCACTACGGCGGGCGGGAGCCCTCGCTCACCCAGGCGGCGCGCAGCGGCCTGGAGTCGTGGGAGGCGCTGTGCACGGCCCGCGCCCGCAGCGGCCAGTGGCAGCAGCACATCCCGCGGGTGCTCCGGCTGCTCGGCCTCCAGCTCTCCACCCACCAGCTCACGCCCGCGCCCGTCGCCCGCGGCCAGGGCATGCGCCGCTTCGAGGCCCGCGCCCGGGTCGCCGAGCGTCCCGGGTACGTCGCGACGCTCGGGTCGCGCTCGACGACGTACACCGTCCTGCTGGTCTGGGAGGAGCAGCCGGCCGACGGCCCGCTGGCCCACCTGGAGGACGCCGACGTCGGCGCCAACATCGTGCTCTACCTCCATCCGCTGGGCGCCGAGGGCCGTCGCGCGCTGGCCGAGTCCGCCCGCTCCTCCGCCCAGCAGGCGCTCGTCGTCGACTCCACCGTGATGGGGTGGATGGCGGCCAGGGCCCCGGGCTCCTTCCGCTCGCTCCAGCGGGTCACGCTGCCCTGGGCGACGTACAACCCGTACACGCCCTTCGTGGCGGGCCTGGTGCCGCCGGAGGTCTTCTACGGGCGCGACGAGGAGATGCGGGAGGTCATGGGCCGGGACGGCGGCATGTTCCTCTACGGCGGCCGGCAGCTCGGCAAGTCGGCCCTCCTGCGCCGGGTCGCCGACGTCTTCCCCAGCGGTTCCGACGCCCATGTCGCCGTCTACCTCGACCTGCTCAAGGCCGAGATCGGGCACGCCGAGGCCCCGGAGCGGATCTGGAGCAGACTGGTCGAGGACCTCAAGCGGAAGGGGGTCTTCACCAGCAAGATGTCCGAACAGGCCGCGCCGGACACGGTGGTCAAGAACATCCGTGACTGGCTGGACCAGGACCCCACCCGCCGCATCCTGGTCCTCGCCGACGAGGCCGACGCCTTCCTCAACACCGACTCCCGGCGGGCCTTCCGGGTCGGCAGCGAGTCGACCTTCCCCAACGTCATGCACTTCCAGCGCCTGATGGAGCAGACCGAACGCCGCTTCAAGATCGTCTTCGCCGGTCTCCACCAGGTCCAGCGGTTCGGCCACCTCTCCAACGTCTCCACCGTCCACGGCGGCCCGGACGTGCTCATCGGCCCCCTCGGCACCCGGGCCGCCGTGCGCCTGGTCACCGAACCCATGGCGGCGCTCGGCCACTTCTTCGAACGGCCGGAGCTGGTCTGGCGGATCCTCGCGATCACCAACTACCAGGCCAACCTCGTGCAGATCTTCTGCCGCGAACTGGTCCGGGTCCTGCACGCCCGCCCCTACACCCCCGCCGTCGGGCCCGTCCGGATCACCGAGGACGACGTGCAGAAGGTCGCGGCCTCGGAGACGGTCCGGCAGCAGATCGCCGAACGCCTGCGCTTCACCATCAACCTGGAGGACCGCTACCGGGTCCTCGCCCTCGTCATCGCCCTGCGCAGCCTCGAGGACGGCTACCGCGGCGACTACTCGGCGAGCGAGCTCCTGGAGGCCGCCCGGGAGGCGTGGTCGCGCGGCTTCGAGATGCTGAGCGCCAAGCAGGTGCAGATCTTCCTCACCGAGATGGTCGGCCTCGGCCTCCTCATCCAGCTCGGGGACCGCTCCCGCTTCGCCGTCCGCAGCCCCAACGTCGTCAACATGCTCGGCACCCGCGAGGAGCTCGAACTCGAACTGAGCGAGACCGAGTTCGGCCTGCCGTACGACTACAACCCGCGCGCCGCGCGCCGCATCCTCGGCCGCGACCAGCGGGGCGTGCAGCGCTACAGCCCGCTCACCGAGGAGCAGCTGCACGAGGCCGCCCAGCCCGGCGTCACGGTCATCGGGGCGACCCGGCTCCACCGCCCGGAACTGATCAAGAAGGCGGTCGCCGCCTTCGCCGAGAACCGCGGCGTCACCGTCCTGGGGTACGCCCGCGGCGAGGACCTCGGCACGGTCCTCAAGCTCCGGCACCGCAAGGCCCAGGTGCTCGTCGCCGACCTGCTCGGCGCCTCCGCCGACGAGCTCCGCGAGGCGGTGCGCCAGCTGCTGGCGCACGCCGGCCGGCCCGCCGACACCCTGGCCGCCCGGTCCGAGCGGCGCAGCGGCGGCACGGACAACCGCTCCGTGGTCGTCCTCTCGGACGTCGAGCGGGTCGGCGAGCTCGACGCCACCGACCAGGGCGCCGACCTGTCGAGCCGACGGCTCTTCCCCGAGCGCTGGAGCGCGGACGCCCTGCGCGCCTGGTCGGAGTGTCCCTTCGTGTCCCGCGAGGACCGCGACCGGCTCGTCGCCGCGACCGGCGGCTGGCCCCGGTGGATGGAGGACGCCGTCACCGACGTCTCCGTGTACGGGGCCACGCTGGAGAGCGCCGTGGAGCGGATCAAGGCGGTCATCGCCAGACCCGCCAACCTCGACGCGCACCTGGAGCGGTCCGGACTCGACGCCCGGGACCTGGACCTGCTCTCCGTCTGGTCCAGTTACGTGGACGAGGGACAGGGCGCCCCGCGCGACGACATCCAGGCGGCCGTCGAGCTGACCCGGGAGGAGACCGACCTCTGGCTGGACCGGCTGCACCGGCTCGGCGTCCTCGACGGGACGGTCGAGGGCTTCGCCCTGGAGCCCGTCACGTACCGGGCCGTCCGCGCCCGCTCGGCCGCCGGGGAGCCGTGACGTGGCCGAGGAGGCGCCGTACCACTGGAGCCTGTCGGAGCTGCCCGGGGTCCGGGCGCAGGTGCGGCGGGTCGTCCGCGACCTCCAGGAGGGCCGCAACTGCCTCTGGCTGCTGCCCGACCGGATGACGGAGGCGGGGCAGGCGGAGGAGCTGTACCGGAGCGTGCGCTCCCACGCCCCCGCGGGGATCGACGTGCCGGAGCCCGAGGCCGCGCTCGCCGCGGTCGACGGCCGGGGCCCGGCGGGCGGCCCGGGAGCGGCGCCGGCCGGCTGGCCCGACGGCGACGAACTGCCCCGGCTCGACCTGGACGACGACGACGACTTCGACGTCGACCTCGGCTGGCGGCAGGGCGACGCGCTGCCCGCCGTCCCGAGCCCGCGCACCCCCCTCGAAGGGGCCGTGGACGGCACGCACGGCCTGATGGGCAGGATCGCCCGGCAGCTGTCGGTGCACGCCGACGACGTGCTCCCCCGTCTGCTCGGCCCCGACGCCGGTCCCCACCCGGTGATCGGGATACGGGCCTGGGCGGAGCGGGACCCGGAGCCGGGCCACGGACCGGACCGCGGCGGGGCCCGCGGCGCCGGGATCGAGCGGCTGTTCCGCACGCTCGCGGCCGAGGCGAAGGCGGGCGGCCTGCCGCCGGGGGAGCGGCCCCGGATCCTCGCGGTCGCCCGGCTCGGAGACGTACCCGCCGCCTTCCTGGACGAGCTGGGCCGCGACCCGGCCGACACGGCCGTGCACTGGTGGTGGGGCGTCCTCGGCCGGCTGGACACGGCCACGGCGGTCGCCGCCCTCCCGGCCGCCGGGGCCGGGACCGGCCGCCCCGGTCCCGGCGGCGAGCACCTCGGCGACCGGCTGCGCCGGGCCCTCGGCAGGGAGACCGTCGTCGAGGTGTGCGGCCCCGACCTGGAGCTCGCCGCCGACCTCGCCGCGCGGTGGGACGGCCGCTTCGACGGCCTCGGGGCCGCGCTCGGCGACTCCCTCGCCCGCACGGCGGCGCCCGGCCCCGCCGACTGCCCGCCGCTCGACCGCACCGGCGCCCGCCGCCGCCCCGGACCCGCCCTGGCCGAGGCGTGGTCCCGCGGCCACGTCTTCTCCTGGGAGGGACGGCTCCGCGCCCACCCCGGCGTCTGGTACCCGCCCGGCGGGGGAGCGGTGCCCGGGGAGGACGCCCGCGCCCGCCTCGACGCCCTCGTCTCGCAGGCGCAGCAGCGCGTCCTGCTGCCCTGGGTCGAGGAGGCCCGGCACCGGCTGGCCGGCCGGGCCCTGCGCCATCTGAAGCGGCCGGTGGCGGCGGTGGTCGCCGGCTACCTCCAGCGCCCGGCGCCGTATCTGGCCGGAGCGCCCGAGCGGGCCTTCCTGGAACTCCAGGTCGGCGAGCTGCTGACGGCCCACCGGGCGGGCGCCCTCGCCCTGCCCCCGGACGACGCCGAACTCGTACGCCTCCTCGTCACCGTGCGTAACGTCCTCGCGCACCGCTCGGTGCTCCACGACGGCACGGTCACCGCCCTCTGCGCCGGGCTCTCCCGCGCCGACCTGCCCGCTTCCTGAGCGCGTGGATCTGTAGGGACCCGACAGTGGTGCCCGCGCGCCACTGTCGGAGGCCGATTCCCCAAGCGGTGGGTGGTACCGATAGGTTTTCGATGTACCAGACCGCTGATCGAAAGGGTGATCCGTTGAGCCGCTCGGTTCTCGTCACCGGAGGAAACCGGGGCATCGGCCTCGCCATCGCCCGCGCGTTCGCCGAGGCCGGCGACAAGGTCGCGTTCACGTACCGCTCGGGCGAGCCGCCGGCCGCGCTGACCGAGCTGGGCTGCCTGGCCGTCAAGTGCGACATCACCGACGGCGAGCAGGTGGAGCAGGCGTACAAGGAGATCGAGGAGAAGCACGGCCCGGTCGAGGTCCTGGTGGCCAACGCCGGCGTGACCCGCGACACCCTCCTGATGCGCATGTCCGACGACGACTTCACCTCCGTGGTCGACACCAACCTCACGGGCACCTTCCGGGTCGTCAAGCGCGCCAACCGCGGCATGCTCCGCGCCAAGAAGGGCCGCGTCGTCCTGATCTCCTCGGTCGTCGGTCTGCTGGGCTCCGCGGGCCAGGCCAACTACGCCGCCTCCAAGGCCGGCCTGGTCGGCTTCGCCCGCTCGCTCGCCCGTGAGCTCGGCTCGCGGAACATCACGTTCAACGTCGTCGCGCCCGGTTTCGTCGACACCGACATGACCGCCGTGCTCACCGACGAGCAGCGCGCGGGCATCGTGTCCCAGGTGCCGCTCGGTCGCTACGCGAAGCCGGAGGAGATCGCCGCCACGGTGAGGTTCCTCGCCTCCGACGACGCCTCGTACATCACTGGAGCCGTCATTCCGGTTGACGGCGGATTGGGCATGGGTCACTGATCACCATGAGCGGAATTCTCGAGGGCAAGCGCATCCTCATCACCGGTGTGCTGATGGAGTCCTCCATCGCCTTCCACGCCGCGAAGCTGGCCCAGGAGCAGGGCGCGGAGATCATCCTCACCGCCTGGCCCCGGCCGACGCTGACCGAGCGCATCGCCAAGAAGCTGCCCCAGCCCGACAAGGTCAAGGTCCTGGAGCTCGACGTCTCCAACGACGAGCACCTCGCGCGCCTGGAGGGCCAGGTCCGCGAGCACCTCGGCGACCGCATCGACGGCGTCGTGCACTCCATCGGCTTCGCGCCGCAGGACGCCCTCGGCGGCAACTTCCTCAACACGCCGTTCGAGTCCGTCGCCACCGCCATGCACGTCTCGGCCTTCTCCCTGAAGTCCCTGACGATGGCGCTGCTGCCGCTGATGAGCGAGGGGGGCTCGGTCGTCGGCCTCACCTTCGACGCCAAGTTCGCCTGGCCGCAGTACGACTGGATGGGCCCGGCCAAGGCCGCCCTGGAGGCCACCAGCCGCTACATGGCGCGTGACCTGGGCAAGCAGAACATCCGCTGCAACCTGGTCTCGGCCGGCCCGCTCGGCTCCATGGCCGCGAAGGCCATCCCGGGCTTCGGCGAGCTGGCCTCCGTCTGGGACAGCCGCTCCCCGCTGGAGTGGGACCTGTCCGACCCGGAGCCGGCCGGCCGCGCGATCGTGGCGCTGCTCTCCGACTGGTTCCCGAAGACCACCGGCGAGATCGTCCACGTCGACGGCGGTCTGCACGCGATCGGCGCCTGACCGCGCCCGTACCGCTCCGGCCCTGGGCCGTTCCCGCCCCCCGGCACCCGGCCCTGGGCCGTTCGCGGCTGGCCTCTCGACTCGAAAAGTCCGGCGGTCCGCCGCAGACTGGTCGGAGCGTGTCGTTCCGGCTACTCACGGGGAGGAGGTACGGGCATGCGCGCGCTCCACCGCGGCTTCGCCGCCTACGCCTCGGTCGCCGCCCTGCTTCTCGGGACCGCCGTCGCCGCGGAGGTCCACGCGGCCCCCGCCCCCACCGAGGAACCCGCCCTGGCCGCCCCGGCCGCCGACGAGCCGGAGGAGTTCGGCGCCTCCTGCCACACGGTCGTCGAGGGCACCCGGGTCACCGCCCACTGCCGCAATCCGTACCCCCGGACCGACCGCGTGCGGCTGCACGTCGAGTGCGACCCCTGGTGGGACCTCGACACCGACAGCTCCCCCGTGGACGTGGCGCCCGCCGACTACGCGACGCTCACCGCCCGCTGCTGGAAGGAGGTCCGCTCCGCCTGGGTCACCCACGAACCGGCGGCGGATCCTGCGCCTTCTCCCCGCCCAGGCACATGAACGGATAGCCCGCGGCCTCCTCGCCGGCCCGCTCCGCGTCCCCGGCCCGGATCGCCTCCACCAGCCGCGCGTGGTCCATGTGGTTCTCCGGCCGCAGCACCTGTCCCACGTCGTCGCGCAGCCACTCCCGCAGGAGATCGCCGAGGTCCGCGTAGAGCTCCGTCAGCACGTCGTTGCCCGACGCCGCCACCACCGCGTGGTGGAAGGCCGCGTCCGCCGTGACGAACCGCTCCGCGTCCCCCGACTCCCACGCCTCCTCGCGCCGGACGAGCAGCGCGTCCAGCTGCCCCAGGTCCCGCTCGGAGCGCCGCCGCGCCGCGAACCGCGCGGCGGCCGACTCCAGCGTGGAGCGCAGCTCGGCCACGTGCGTCGGATCGGAGCCCGCGAACCGCCGGTGCATCACCCCGGCCAGCTCGCTCGTCGCCGCCACGTAGGTGCCGGAGCCCTGCCGGATGTCGAGCAGTCCGTTGTGGGCGAGGGCGCGGACGGCCTCGCGGACGGTGTTGCGGGCCACGCCCAGCTGCTCGACCAGCTCGGGCTCGGTCGGGATCCGGGAGCCGACCGGCCACTCGCCGGAGGTGATCTGGTTCCGCAGCTCGGCGATCACCTGGTCGGTCAGACCGGTGCGCCGGGGGTGCCCGAGGGCCATGGGGGACTCGCCTTCAACAGATGTTCCGAGGAGGAGTTTCACAGATGTGCGCGGGGGAGGCCGTTCGGGATCGGGTCGGGACCGGGCCGAGGTGGGTTCGCGATTGGTTCGAGGTTGGTTCGAGATTGGACAACCAATCATCCCATGATTCTATGATGGCTCCATGTCAGACGAGCCGAAGACCCTCGAACCCGCCGCCGTACGGCCGGCCCCCGCCCCGGAGCACCCGACACCCGCCCCGGTGACCGGCGGCCCGGCCCGCTGGACGCTCGGCCTCGTCTCCGTCGGACTCGCCCTCGCCGCGCTCAACCTGCGCCCCGCGATCACCAGCCTCGGCGCCCTCCTCGAAGAGGTCAGCGCCGGCCTGCACATGAGCGGAACCGTCGCCGGCGTCCTCACCTCGGTGCCGCCGCTCTGCTTCGCGGCCTTCGGCATCACCGCCCCGCGCCTGGCCCGCCGCTTCGGCCCCGCCGCCGTCGTCTGCGCCGGCATGGCCGCCATCCTCGCGGGCCTGCTGCTGCGCCCGTTCGCGACCGGCACCGCGGCCTTCCTGGCCGCCAGCGCCCTCGCCCTCATGGGCATCGCCGTCAGCAACATCCTCATGCCAGTGATCGTCAAGCGGTACTTCCCCGACCGCATCGGCAGCATGACCGGCCTGTACTCCATGGCCCTGGCGCTCGGCACCTCGCTCGCCGCCGCCGTCACCGTCCCCATGACCGACGCCCTCGGCGGCGACTGGCGCCTCGGCCTCGGCATCTGGGCGGTCCTCGCCGCCCTCGCCGTCCTGCCCTGGCTCCCGCTCGTCAAGGACCGCACCGGCACCCCCCGCACGGAGCCGGGCGCCCCGAGCTCCGCCCCGGCGCCCGCCTCGGCCCCGACCTCCGCCGCGGCGCCGGACTCGGCCCCGACCTCCGCCGCGGCGCCGGACTCGGCCGAGGGGGCCGCTCCCGGGGCGGCGCCCCGCCCCATGTACCGCAGCCGCACCGCCTGGGCCCTGGCCTGCTTCTTCGGCCTCCAGGCCACCGGCGCGTACATCACCATGGGCTGGATGCCGCAGATCTTCCGCGACGCCGGCGTCCCCGCCTCCACCGCGGGCGTCCTGCTCGCGGTCACCATGGTCATGGGCGTCCCGCTCGCCTTCGTCATCCCGCGCCTCGCGACCCGGATGCGCCACCAGGGCCCGATCGCCGTCGCCCTCGGCAGCTGCGGCCTCGTCGGCTACACGGGTCTGCTCCTCGCCCCGGCCGGCGGCGCCTGGATCTGGGCGGTGCTCCTCGGCATCTCCAACTGCTCCTTCCCGCTCGCCCTCACCATGATCGGCATGCGCTCGCGCACCGGCACGGGTGTCGTCCGCCTCTCCGCCTTCGCCCAGAGCGTCGGCTACCTCATCTCGATCCCCGGCCCCCTCCTCGTCGGCGTCCTCTACCAGCACAGCGGCGGCTGGGGCGTGCCGATCGCCCTCATGGGCGGGCTGATGGTGCCCCAGATGATCGTGGGCACGCTCGCCGGACGGGACCGCACGGTCGAGGACGAATCCTGAGATGCGAGACTGGGGCCATGCCCGTTCTCGAACCCAATCCCCAGGGCGGCCAGAAGAAGCTGCTCGTCGTGCTCGGCGCGATGCTCGGCATCACGGTCGTCATCGCCGTCATCGCCTCGATCGCCTCCCCGTGACCCCCGCCCCCGAGACGGGGGTGGGGAAAACCCCCGCATCCCCTAGGGGGAAGCCTCGGGGATGACTGGGTGGATCACCGGATGGGCCACGGCCCCCGCGCTCCCTACGGTGGAGACACGCCGCGACACCCGCGGCTCCCACCCTTCCCCGGGGCTCCGTCCCCGGGGTCTCCCCACGGAGGCGGTCATGACGGCCCTCACCCGCACCGGCGACCGGACCACGCCCGCCGGCGTCGACACCCGGCTGCCCTGGTGGGCCCTCGCCCTCCCGGTGGCCGCCTTCACCGTCCTCCTGCTGCTGGTCACCGGGCCCGGTGAGGCCGCCGCGGCCGGTGGGGACGGCGGGATGGGACACCTCCTCCAGCGGATCGGGCAAACCCTCGCTCTCTGAGTCATGACGGGCCGATCCGTGCCAAGCTGTGGACCATGAGCGTCGAGACAACCCGCAGGATCGTGCTGCTCCGGCACGCGAAGGCAGACTGGGGCCAGGAGACCGACCACGAGCGCCCGCTCGCCGAGCGCGGCCGCAAGGACGCCCCCGTGGCGGGCCGCCGGCTCGCCCAGTCCGGGATCCACTTCGACCTGGCCCTCTGTTCGACCGCGACGCGCACCCGTGAGACATGGAAGCTCGCCGTCCACGAACTGGCCGAGCGCCCCCGGACGGTCTACGAGGAGCGGATCTACGAGGCGTCCCCCGGCGAGCTCGTCGCCCTCCTCAACGAGGTCCCGGAGGACGTGGACGACGTCCTCGTCATCGGCCACAACCCCGGCATGCACGCCCTCGCCGAGGTCCTGGCCGGCGAGGCCGAAGGCACCACCCTCGCCCGGATGAACCGCACCGGCTACCCCACCGCCGCCTTCGCCGTCCTCACCTTCACCGGCACCTGGAAGTCCGTCGAGCCCGGCACCGGCCGCCTCGTCGACTTCTGGACGCCCCACGACTGACCCGCACGCGGACACGCGAAAGGGGCCCGGCCACCGCGCGAGCGGCCGGGCCCCTTCCCGTACGACACGGGCCGGCGCGCCTCAGTGGAGCAGCTCCTCGCCGCCGTCCGCCGCCTCGACCTCCTCGCGGGTGATCCCGAGCAGGTACAGCACGGTGTCGAGGAACGGCACGTTCACCGCCGTGTGCGCCGCCTCGCGGACCACCGGCTTGGCGTTGAACGCCACCCCGAGCCCCGCCGCGTTCAGCATGTCCAGGTCGTTGGCTCCGTCGCCGATCGCCACCGTCTGCGCCAGCGGCACCCCGGCCTCCGCCGCGAACCGGCGCAGCAGCCGCGCCTTGCCCGCCCGGTCCACGATCTCGCCCGTCACCCGGCCGGTCAGCTTCCCGTCGACGATCTCCAGGGTGTTGGCCTGGGCGAAGTCCAGCCCCAGCCGCTCCTTCAGATCGTCGGTGACCTGCGTGAAGCCGCCCGAGACCACGCCGACCTGGAAACCGAGCCGCTTCAGGGTGCGGATCAGGGTCCGCGCCCCCGGCGTGAGCCGCACCTCGGCCCGCACCTTGTCCACCACCGACGCGTCCAGGCCCTCCAGCAGCGCCACGCGCGCGTGCAGCGACTGCTCGAAGTCCAGCTCGCCGCGCATCGCCGCCGCCGTCACCTCGGCGACCTTCTCCTCGCACCCCGCGTGCGCCGCGAAGAGCTCGATGACCTCGTCCTGGATCAGCGTCGAGTCCACGTCCATGACGACCAGCCGCTGCGCCCGCCGGTGCAGCCCGGCGGAGACCACGGCCACGTCCACGCCGATGGTGTGCGCCTCGGTGGCCAGCGCCGTCCGCAGCACCTCCGTCGCGCACCCCGAGACCGCGAACTCGACCGCCGTCACCGGGTACTTCGCCAGCCGGAAGATACGGTCGATGTTGCCGCCCGACCCGGCGATCCTGGCCGCTATGGCCGCCGTCTGCTCGGCCGTCAGCGGGTGCCCGAGCACCGTCACGTGCGAGCGGCCCTCGCCGCGTGGCCGGTTGTCGCCGGTGCCCGAGATGATCTCGGCCTGGAGCTTCAGCGACTCGGCCCAGCTGTGCACGGTGGCGCGCAGCTCGCCCTGGGAGGCGACGGTCGGCTCGGTGACCAGCGCGCACAGCACGAGCCGGCCGCGCGACACGACCTGCTCGATGTCGACGACGTCCACGGAGAAGGCGGCCAGGGTGTCGAACAGGCCGGCGGTGATCCCGGGCCGGTCCTTCCCGAAGATCTTGACGAGAAGCGTGGGAACGTCCGCGGGGTGAACGGCGGGAACGTCCGGTGTCTGCGATGCGCTCATGGTGCTCCCACCGTATCGGGCACCCGGTGCCACCCGGCGTCCCGTCCCGCGTTCCGGACACCCACCCGGCCGAACGCCGCGCCGGAGACGCCCGGCGGCCCTTCCCCGGGTCTTCACGCCGCCCGACTTTCGGATCCGGGACCCGGCCTGAAATAGTTCCCCAGGATGATTCGCCATCCCTAGGGCCCCCGTGTCGGGGGCGCATCGGGGGACACACAGTGGGGCATGGAGTGCCAGAACTCGTACTCGAACTCAACGGCAGGACCTGGACGCTGGAGCCGTCCCGGTCGTACACCCTGGGGCGCGACCCCCAAGGGGACCTTGCCATCGACGACGCCCGGGTCTCGTGGCGGCACGCCACGATCAGCTGGAACGGCCGGAGCTGGGCCATCGAGGACCACGGCTCCACCAACGGCACCTTCGTCGCCGGGCAGCGGATCCAGCAGCTGGAGATCGGCCCCGGGACCGCCGTCCACCTCGGCAACCCGACGGACGGCCCGCGCCTGAACCTCGCCGCCGGGCAGGCCGCGCACGCCGGCCGGCCGGCCCACGCCCACCAGGGCGGAGCCCCCGCCCAGCCCGTCCAGCCGCCCGTCGGGCAGCAGGCCGAGTGGGCCACCCACGACGCCGCGCCGCCGCAGCAGGGCGGCTGGCAGCAGCCCACCCCGCAGCACGGCGGCTACGTCCCGCCGCAGGTGCCCCACCAGGGGGGCGGTCCGGTCGAGCAGCTGGCCCAGAAGACCAGCGGCGCCGCGGGGGCGTCGTCGGCCTACTCCGACCGCAGCCCGACCACCTTCCACCAGCTCGCCCTCGGCCACGTGATGCGCATCGGCCGTGCGCTCGAGAACGAACTGGTCGTCTCCGACCTCCAGGTCTCACGCCACCACGCCGAGTTCCACGCCACGCCCGACGGTCGCATGGAGATCCGCGACCTCGGCTCGCACAACGGCACCTACGTCAACGGTCAGCCGATCCCCAAGGGCGGCACCGCCCTCCTCGGCCCGCAGGACATCGTCGGCGTCGGCCACTCCACCTTCCGGATCGTCGGCGGCCAGCTGGAAGAGTTCGTCGACACCGGCTCGGTCTCCTTCTCGGCCCGCCACCTCACCGTCACCGTCGACGGCGGCAAGCAGATCCTCAAGGACGTCTCCTTCGGCGTCCCCGAGAAGTCGCTCATCGGCGTCATCGGCCCCTCCGGCTCCGGCAAGTCGACCCTCCTCAAGGCGCTCACCGGCTACCGGCCCGCCAACGAGGGCGACGTCCTCTACGACAACCGAAGCCTCTACAAGCAGTTCGCCGAGCTGCGCCAGCGCATCGGTCTGGTCCCGCAGGACGACATCCTGCACAAGGAGCTGACCGTCCAGAAGGCGCTCCGGTACGCCGCCAAGCTCCGCTTCCCCGGCGACACCGCGACCGCCGAGCGCGAGGCCCGCATCGACGAGGTGCTGCGCGAGCTCAAGCTCGACATCCACAAGGAGAAGAAGGTCACCTCCCTCTCCGGTGGCCAGCGCAAGCGCGTCTCCGTCGCCCTGGAGCTGCTGACCAAGCCCTCGCTGATCTTCCTGGACGAGCCGACCTCCGGTCTCGACCCGGGCATGGACCGCGACGTCATGCAGCTGCTCCGCGGCCTCGCCGACGACGGCCGCACCGTCCTCGTCGTCACCCACTCGGTGGCCGAGCTGGCCCTCTGCGACAAGCTCCTGGTGATGGCGCCCGGCGGCTCCGTGGCGTACTTCGGCCCGCCGGACGAGGCGCTGAACTTCTTCGGCTACTCCTCCTGGGCCGACGTCTTCTCCGCCTTCGAGAACTACCGCGACTACGACTGGGCCGGCCGCTGGAAGGGCTCGCAGCACTACCAGCTGTACGCCGCCGACATCGACGCCGTCGCCGCCCAGCCGGTCCACATGCCGCAGCAGGCGATGTCCCGCCCGCCGAAGCCGCAGGGCTGGGGCTCCCAGCTGTGGACCCTGATCCGCCGCTACACCTCGGTGATCGTCTCCGACAAGGGCTTCCTCGCCCTCATGGTGATCCTCCCGGCGGTCATCGGCTCGGTCTCGGTCGTCATCCCCGCCGACTTCGGCCTCGCGCCGCCCACACCGCCGTCCCGGTTCAACGGCGACGCCGGCATCATCATGCTGATCCTCACGGTCGGCATGTGCTTCTCCGGCGCGGCCAACTCCGTCCGAGAACTGATCAAGGAACGGGTCATCTACGAACGGGAGCGCGCCACCGGCCTCTCCCGCTCGGCCTACCTGATGTCCAAGGTGATCGTCCTCGGCGTCATCACGGCCTTCCAGGGCGTCATCCTCTGCGTCATCGGCTTCGCCATCCGCGACCTGCCCGCCGAGGGCCTGCTCATGCCGCCGGCCGTCGAGCTCTGCCTGACCGTCATCGCGCTCGGCCTCACCTCGATGATGGTCGGCCTGGTCATCTCCGCCCTGGTGAAGACCGCCGAGAAGACCATGCCGCTGCTCGTCATGTTCGCGATCGTCCAGGTCGTCTTCACCGGCATCCTCTTCAAGGTCTTCGGCTCGCCCGGCCTGGAGCAGTTCGCCTGGCTGATGCCCTCCCGCTGGGCCATCGCCGGCGCCGGCACCACTCTCGACCTCGCCCACCTGATGGCGCCGTGGGACCCGAAGAACCCCACCGACCTGGACCCGCTGTGGGAGCACAGCGTCGGCCAGTGGAGCTTCAACATCGGTGTGCTGCTCTTCATGACCGTCGTCCTCGGCATCGCGGTCGCCCGCCTGCTGCGCCGCCACGAGCCCGAGGTCATGCGCAAGTAACGGCCCCGGAGGACCACGCCGGGAGGGCGGCACCCGCACGGGGTGCCGCCCTCCTGTCGTCGCCGGGCGACTCAGTAAGCGCTGTTGACGTTGTCGATCGAGCCGTAACGGTCGGCCGCGTAGTTGGCGGCGGCGACGATGTTGGCGACCGGGTCGTACTGGTCGAACTTGGTGCCCGCCACGTGGTACGCCTTGAAGGTCGGGTAGATCACCTGGAGCAGGCCCTTGGACGGGACGCCGTTGATGGCGTTGATGTCCCAGTTGTTGATCGCGTACGGGTTGCCGCTGGACTCGCGCATGATGTTCTTGTGCAGCCCGTGGTACGAACCCGGGATGTCGTGCTTGTCCATGATGTAGAGCGCCTCGCGGATCCAGCCGTCGAGGTTGTTCGCGAAGACCGGCGTCCGGGCGACGGAGCGGCTCGCGGCCGTCTTCGTCGCGGCGCGCTTCTTCGCGTCGGCCTTGGCCTTCGCCGCGGCCTTGGCCTCGGCGGCCCGCTTCTTCGCGGCGGCGTCGGCCTTCGCCTTGGCGGCGGCCTTGGCCTTCGCGGCCTTCGCCTTGGCGGCGGCGGTCGCCTTGGCCTTGGCCGCGGCCTCCTGCTTGGCCTGCAGGCCGATGGTGGACTGCTGGTCCGCCACGCTCGCGGCCAGCGCCTTGGCCTGCGGGCTGCTCGCGTCATAGGACCACGCCACCTGCTGGCTGCTGTTCAGCGCCTGCGGCTCGGTCTCCGTGGAGCCGTTGCCCGGCACGAGGGAGAGGGTGAGCGCGGCAGCGCCCAGGGCGGCGACGCCGGCGATCGTGGCCTTGTGGGTCTTCTTCAGACCACGACTGTGGCCAGGGGTGTTCTGAGACATGCAGGACTACCTCTTCGAATCGCTGGGGGTCGCTGGGCCGGGGCGGCGCTGCGCCTGCTCGGCGGCGACGGGGGCAATTCTTAGCGGCAGCAAAATCGCGTGGCAAAGGTGTGACGTACGATCCCGGGTAGTGGATCAGGGGCCGGTGCACACGCCCGAGAAACGGCTTCAAGCCCGTTTCGCCCCGCCCAAAAGGGACCTCTCGCCCTCCACTAGGAAGCTTCGTAAGTGACCTGCGTCCTATGCGCGGGCTCACATGGGCCCCGTAACAAACTCACCGGACGTTGCGTGAGCAATGCGCAGGGTGACCCTCCTCCACCCAGAGGACGAGAACCCCCGCCCCCGCCCTCCCTCCCCGGTGGTACGCGCTCCGCGGGACCCGCCCCCTCGCGCACGCGCGCGTGCCCTCTTATCCGCCCGCCCCCGGCCCCCGTCCCCGCCGGACGCGCCCGGGGTCCCGGCCCGCGTCCCCTCCACCGCGCGCCCGAGGGTCCTTCGACCTAGGTCCCGCGACCCGCGCCACGGCCGTCCACAGCCCCATACGGACCGTCACGCCCCGCCGGTACCGTGAAGCCATGAGTCACCGACCGAGCTCCGGCCTCGCCGCCGTGAGCACCGCGCTCCTGGCGATGAGCCGGCAGATGGAGGTCCGCGACGTCCTCAAGACGATCGTGGTCTCCGCCCGCGAGCTGCTCGACGCCGAGTACGCGGCACTGGGCGTCCCCGACGACCACGGCGGCTTCGCCCAGTTCGTCGTCGACGGCGTCACCGAGGAGCAGTGGAAGGCCATCGGCCCGCTGCCCCGCCAGCACGGCGTCCTGGCGGCGATGCTCCACAAGGCCGAGCCCGAGCGCCTCGCCGACGTCCGCGAGGACCCCCGGTTCGGCGGCTGGCCCGACGCCCACCCCGAGCTCTCCGACTTCCTCGGCCTCCCCGTCCGGGACGGCGACGAGACCCTGGGCGCCCTCTTCCTCGCCAACAAGCGCTGCTCCAAGCCCGAGGGCGGCTGCGGCTTCACCGCGCAGGACGAGGAACTGCTCGGCATCCTCGCCCAGCACGCCGCCATCGCCCTCACCAACGCCCGGCTGTACGAGCGCAGCCGCGAGCTGACCATCGCCGAGGAGCGCTCCCGGCTCGCCCACGAGCTGCACGACGCCGTCAGCCAGAAGCTCTTCTCGCTCCGGCTCACCGCCCAGGCCGCCGCCGCCCTCGTCGACCGCGACCCCGCCCGCGCCAAGGGCGAGCTCCAGCAGGTCGCCGTCCTCGCCGCCGAGGCCGCCGACGAGCTGCGCGCCGCCGTCGTGGAGCTCCGCCCCGCGGCCCTGGACGAGGACGGCCTGGTGCACACGCTGCGGACCCAGGTCCAGGTCCTCGACCGCGCCCACTCCGCCACGGTCGTCTTCGACAGCCCCGGCATCCGCGCCCTGCCCGCCGCCCAGGAGGAAGCCGTCCTCCGGGTCGCCCAGGAAGCCCTGCACAACGCGCTGCGGCACGCCGACGCCGGCCGTGTCACCGTCACCCTGGTGCGCGACGGCCAGGGCGCCCGCCTCACGGTCACCGACGACGGCCGCGGCTTCGACCCGATGACGGTCCGCCGCGCCGGCCGCCACCTCGGCCTGGTGTCCATGCGCGACCGCGCCGCCGGAGTCGGCGGCGCCCTCACCGTGACCTCCGCCCCCGGCGAGGGCACCACGATCGAGATGGAGGTCCCCGGTGGCTGACAAGCCCATCCGCGTGCTCCTGGTCGACGACCACCAGGTCGTCCGCCGCGGCCTGCGCACCTTCCTGGAGGTCCAGGACGACATAGAGGTCGTCGGGGAGGCGGGGGACGGCGCCGAGGGCGTCGCCCGCGCCGAGGAGCTGCGGCCCGACGTCGTCCTCATGGACATCAAGATGCCGGGCACCGACGGCATCGAGGCGCTCAAGCGGCTGCGCGCCCTCGCCAACCCGGCGAAGGTCCTCATCGTCACCAGCTTCACCGAGCAGCGCACCGCCGTCCCCGCGCTCCGCGCGGGCGCCTCCGGATACGTCTACAAGGACATCGACCCCGACGCCCTCGCCGGCGCCATCCGCTCCGTCCACGCCGGCCACGTCCTGCTCCAGCCCGAGGTGGCCGGCGCCCTCCTCGCCCAGGACGACCCCCAGGGCGGTACGGGACGGGGCACCACCCTCACCGAGCGCGAGCGGGAGGTCCTCGGCCTGATCGCCGACGGCCGCTCCAACCGGGAGATCGCCCGTGCCCTCGTCCTCTCCGAGAAGACGGTGAAGACCCACGTCTCGAACATCCTCATGAAGCTCGACCTCGCCGACCGCACCCAGGCGGCGCTCTGGGCGGTCCGCCACGGCCTCACCACCTGAAACGCTCCTGTTACGCGCCGGGGCGCACGCCCGTTCAGAACGTCATTCCGTCGGGTGCACATCCCCCATTCGGCGCAACCCGACGGGGCCGGCGGCGTTCTCCATGGCGTGCTGCGGCGGACCGGCCGCAGCGATGACCAGGAGGAAGTACCAAGTGAAGAACCTCAAGAAGGCCGCTGCCCTCACCATGGTCGCCGGTGGCATCGTCGCCGCCGGTGCCGGTGTCGCCTCCGCCCACGGCGCCGAGGCCGACGGCAAGGCCCTCAACTCCCCGGGCGTCGCCTCCGGCAACCTGGTGCAGGTCCCGGTCCACGTCCCCGTGAACGTCTCCGGCAACACGGTCAACGTGATCGGCCTGCTCAACCCGGCCTTCGGCAACCACGCCCTCAACGGCTGACCGAGCCCCCACGGCCCCCGGAACCTCCCTCCGGGGGCCGTCCCCTTTTCCTCTTTCCCCTCTTCCCCCACGCCCCCGCGCCGGGACCCCGCCCGTACGCCGCCCGCCGACCGGGCAGGTCAGTGGCCCCGCTCCCGCTCCCGTTCCTCCACCCACGCGTTGTACGCCGCGACCTGCGCCCGCCGGGCGACCCGCTCCACCGGCGCCAGCGCGGCGCCCCGCGCCGCCATCTCGGACGCGCTCACCGCGCCCCCGTGGCCGTCGCCGTACGCCAGGCCCACCATCAGGCCGACCCGCTGGGCCAGCTCCAGGACCCGTACCGCCCGGGGCGGGTAACCGGGGGCCAGGACCTCGCGGCCCGCCTCCGCCCGCGCCCGGTACGCCTCGCGCGCCGCCTCCGCCGCGGGGCCCGACGCCGCCACGTCCAGCCGGGTCAGCGCCGCCGTCGCGTCCCGCAGCGCCTCCGCCAGCTCGCGCTCCGCCTCGCTCAGCGAGGGCACGTCGGCCGGCGGCGCCTCCCGCACCGCCAGGCAGTGCCACACCACCTCCACGTGCACGTCCCCCCGGGGCCCCGCCTCCGAGACCTCCGGCACCAGCCCGTACGGCGCTCCGTGACCGACCACCGCCTCCTCCGCCTCCAACGCGCGCGCGTTGAAGTCCGGCGGACCGCTCAGCCCCAGCGGATGACCCGGCGCGGGCAGCGCCACCCGCCACCCGGTCACCCCCAGCCGCCGCAGCCGCCCGAGCGCCAGCGTCAGCCCCACCGGGGCCGCCTCGCCCGGCACCCCCGCCACGCGGTGCACCGCGTCCTCCCCGACAATCGCCAGCGCCGCGTCGTCCGGCGACACCGCCCCGGCCAGCAGGGCGTTGCCCCAGGCGGCCAGGCGTCCTGAACGTGGTTCCGAAAGCATCCCCCCAGAGTAAGGACCCGAACGACGCCCTAGGGACCGGCCCGCCCCGCCGATGACGTAGGTTTTCCCGTGGACGCCGCGCCCGCGGCCCAAGGCGACGACACGAGCCGACACGACTCGACGGCAAGGGGAGACAACGCGCTCATGAGCGATGTACTGGAGCTGGTGGACGTATCGGTGGTCCGCGACGGACGCGCTCTGGTGGACGAGGTCTCCTGGTCGGTCAAGGAAGGGGAGCGCTGGGTCATCCTCGGCCCGAACGGCGCTGGCAAGACCACCCTCCTCAACCTCGCCTCCAGCTACCTCTACCCCACCTCCGGCACCGCCACCATCCTCGGCGAGCGCCTCGGCGGCGTCGACGTCTTCGAACTGCGCCCCCGCATCGGCATGGCCGGCATCGCCATGGCGGAGAAGCTCCCCAAGCGCCAGACCGTCCTCCAGACCGTCCTCACCGCCGCGTACGGCATGACCGCCACCTGGCACGAGGACTACGACCCGGTCGACGAGGCCCGCGCCAAGGCCTTCCTCGACCGCCTCGGCATGACCGAGTACCTGGACCGCCGCTTCGGCACCCTCTCCGAGGGCGAGCGCAAGCGCACCCTGATCGCCCGCGCGATGATGACCGACCCCGAGCTCCTCCTCCTCGACGAGCCCGCCGCCGGCCTCGACCTCGGCGGCCGCGAGGACCTGGTCCGCCGCCTCGGGCGCCTCGCCCGCGACCCGTACGCCCCCTCCATGATCATGGTCACGCACCACGTCGAGGAGATCGCCCCCGGCTTCACCCACGTCCTGATGATCCGTCAGGGCAAGGTGCTCGCCGCCGGACCCATGGAGACCGAGCTCAACTCCCGCAACCTCTCCCGCTGTTTCGGCCTCCCGCTCGTCGTCGAACGCGTCGGCGACCGCTGGACCGCCCAGGGCCTGCCCCTCAAGTAGCCCCGTCCGACAGGGCCGTGAACCGCCGTGACCCGCACAGCCACGGCACCGGCACCGCACCGGTACCGCACCGCGCCCTGTCCGATCCGGCCCCACCCGCCCTACCATGACCGTGTGGACATCGACGCATGGATCTGGTGGCTGATCGGCGCGGTGGGGCTCGGCATTCCCCTGGTCCTCACCGCCATGCCGGAGTTCGGCATGTTCGCCGTCGGCGCCGTCGCCGGCGCGGTCACCGCCGCCCTCGGCTTCGGCATCGTCGCGCAGGTGATCGTCTTCGTGGTGGTCTCCGTCGCGCTCGTCGCCGTCGTACGCCCGATCGCGGCCCGCCACCGCGCAGGCACCCCCGCCCTCGCCACCGGCATCGACGCCCTGAAGGGCCGTCAGGCCCGCGTCGTGGAACGGGTCGACGCCGAGGGCGGCCGCATCAAACTCGCCGGCGAGATCTGGTCGGCCCGCTCCCTCGACGCCACCCGCGTCTTCGAGCCGGGCGACGAGGTCGACGTGGTCGAGATCGAGGGCGCCACCGCCGTCGTCATCTGACCGAAGCCCGCCCCTGACGCCCCGGCGGCATGGGAAACTCGATCATCGGAAGAAACCCGGCAGACAACCGGCAGCGAAGGGCACGGGGAACACGATGTCAGCAGTCATCATCGTCCTGATCATTCTGGTGGTGCTCGTCTTCATCGCCCTGATCAAGACGATCCAGGTCATCCCGCAGGCCAGCGCCGCGATCGTGGAGCGCTTCGGCCGCTACACCCGCACCCTCAACGCCGGCCTCAACATCGTCGTCCCGTTCATCGACACGATCCGCAACCGCATCGACCTCCGCGAACAGGTCGTCCCCTTCCCGCCCCAGCCGGTGATCACCCAGGACAACCTGGTCGTCAACATCGACACCGTCATCTACTACCAGGTGACCGACGCGCGGGCCGCGACCTACGAGGTCGCCAGCTACATCCAGGCCATCGAGCAGCTCACCGTCACCACCCTCCGCAACATCATCGGCGGCATGGACCTGGAGCGGACCCTCACCTCCCGCGAGGACATCAACGCCGCCCTCCGCGGCGTCCTCGACGAGGCCACCGGCAAGTGGGGCATCCGCGTCAACCGCGTCGAGCTCAAGGCCATCGAGCCCCCGACCTCCATCCAGGACTCGATGGAGAAGCAGATGCGCGCGGACCGCGACAAGCGCGCCGCCATCCTCCAGGCCGAGGGCGTCCGCCAGTCCGAGATCCTCCGCGCCGAGGGCGAGAAGCAGTCCGCCATCCTCCGCGCCGAGGGCGAGTCCAGGGCCGCGGCCCTCAAGGCGGAGGGCGAGGCCCAGGCCGTCCGCACCGTCTTCGAGGCCATCCACGCCGGCGACCCGGACCAGAAGCTCCTCTCGTACCAGTACCTCCAGATGCTCCCGAAGATCGCCGAGGGCGACGCCAACAAGCTCTGGATCGTGCCCAGCGAGATCGGCGACGCCCTCAAGGGCCTCTCCGGCGCCCTCGGCAACATGAACCCGGGAACCCCGCCCCTCACCAAGGACGTCCCGGCCGCCAGGCGAGAAGAACCCACCGTCGACTGAACTGATTGCTGACACGTACACGTAACTCCGGGCATGATCGGTGCGAGCCCCTCGACCCTTGCCGCACGCAGGGCGGGGAGGCGAGCCACTGACCATGTGAGGAAACGGCCTTGTCCATCTGGGAAGCCCTGGCGGTCTTCGCCGCGGGTATCGGCGCCGGCGCCATCAACACCATCGTCGGATCGGGGACGCTCATCACGTTCCCCGTCCTCCTCGCGACCGGACTCCCCCCGATCACCGCGAACGTCTCCAACGCCCTCGGCCTCGTGCCCGGCTCCATCAGCGGGGCCATCGGCTACCGCCGCGAACTCAAGGGCCAGACCCGCCGGGTGCTCCGCCTCGGCTCCGCCGCCCTCGTCGGCGGCCTGATCGGCGCCGTCCTGCTGCTCGCCCTGCCCTCCGAGGCCTTCGACGCGATCGTCCCCGTCCTCATCGGACTGGCCCTCGTCCTCGTCCTCCTCCAGCCCCGCATCGCCGCCGCGGTCCAGCGCCGCCGCGAGCAGACCGGCAACGAGGCCCACCCCGACGGCGGCCCCGTCCTCCTCGTCGGCCTCACCCTCGCCAGCATGTACGGCGGCTACTTCGGCGCCGCCCAGGGAGTCCTCTACCTCTCCCTCATGGGCCTGCTCCTCGACGACGACCTCCAGAGGATCAACGCGGTCAAGAACATCCTCGGCGCCCTCGTCAACGGCGTCGCCGCCGTCTTCTTCCTCTTCGTCGCCGAGTTCGACTGGACCGCCGTCCTCCTCATCGCCGTCGGCTCCACCCTCGGCGGCCAGATCGGCGCCAAGGTCGGCCGCCGCCTCAAGCCCGCCGTGCTGCGCGGCGTCATCATCGCCGTCGGCGTCGTCGCCATCCTCCAGCTCACCCTGAAGTGACCCGGAGACGACGGAGGGCCCGCCCCGACGGGGGCGGGCCCTCTCACGTCCGTACGGATCAGGCGGCGGTACGCGTCAGCCAGTCCGGCAGCTCCGACCGCTCACCGGCCCGCATCGCCAGCAGCATCGCGTCCGCCGGCGTCGGCTCGAACGGCTCGAAGAGCAGCGGCATCCCCGCCTGCTCAGGCGTCCGGTCCGCCTTGCGGTGGTTGTCCTCCGCACAGGAAGCGACCGTATTGAGCCAACTGTCCCCACCACCCTGCGCCCGCGGCACCACGTGGTCCACGGTCGTCGCGCGCCTCCCGCAGTACGCGCACCGGTGCTGGTCCCTGACCAGCACCCCCCTCCTCGACCACGGGGCCTGTCTTCGGAACGGCACCCGGACGAACCGGCACAGCCTGATCACCCGGGGCACCGGAAGGTCGACGGCGGCGGCACGCACCCGCAGATCGGGATGGGACTGCTCCACGACGGCCTTGTCCTGAAGGACAAGCACCACCGCACGGTTGAGTGTGACCGTCGAAAGCGGCTCGAAGCTCGCGTTCAGTACCAGCGTGTCCCGCATTGTGCCCACCTCCCGTGTACCGGCCCACCCCCCTGGCGGGCTTGGATCAACGATGGCCGGGCCGGCCGGGGTCGGACAACGCAATTTCGTGCGCAACAAAAGATGCCCGCTTCTGATCTCTCCAAGACCAGAAGCGGGCAAACAACAAACGAACGATCAGCCTGCCGCGGGAGCCGCGTACTCACCGACCAGCTGGGCCCGGCCCAGCGTGTGGAAACGCAGGTTGAACCCGACGGCGGCCGGCGAGGTGTCGGCGTCCGGCCCCAGCTTCTCCTTGTCCACCGCGTACACCGTGAAGACGTAGCGGTGCGCCGGGTCCCCGGCCGGCGGGGCGGCCCCGCCGAAGTCCTTCGACCCGTAGTCGTTCCGCGCGTGCACGGCACCGGCCGGAAGCCCCTCGAAGGAGCCCGAACCCGCACCTGCGGGCAGCTCGGTGACCGACGCCGGGATGTCGAAGAGCACCCAGTGCCAGAACCCGCTGCCCGTCGGCGCGTCCGGATCGAAGCAGGTCACCGCGAAGCTCCCGGTCTCCGCCGGGAAGCCCTCCCAGCGCAGCTGCGGGGAGACGTTCCCCTCCGCGTACACCTGAGCGTCCTTCAGCACCCCGCCGGGCGCGACGTCGTCGCTCGCCACGGTGAACTCGGCCACCGGCGGATGGAAGGCGTGGGGGAGCGGAGCCCGCTGTCCCTGGTCCATGTCGAACCCTCCGTCCAGTCCGTACTAGAGCCAGTTGCGACGGCCGCCGACCTCGGCGAGCCACTGGTTGAGGTACGCGTTCCAGTCGGTGCCCCGGTAGTCGTCCAGACCCACCTTGAACGCCCGGAAGGAGTCGCTGCCCTCGGTGAACAGCCCCGGCTTCTTGTCCATCTCCAGGACGACGTCCATCTCGCGGTCGTCCGCGACGAAGCTGACCTCGACCTGGTTCAGGCCGCGGTACTGCTGCGGCGCGAAGAACTCGATCTCCTGGTAGAAGGGCAGCCGCTGGCGGGTCCCGCGGATGTGCCCGCGCTCCATGTCCGCGCTCTTGAAGCGGAAGCCCAGCTGGATGAAGGCGTCGAGGATCGCCTGCTGCGCCGGCAGGGGGTGCACGTTGATCGGGTCGAGGTCGCCCGAGTCCACCGCGCGCGCGATCTCCAGCTCGGTGGAGACCCCGATCTCCATGCCGTGCAGCCGCTGCCCGGCGATCGTGTTGACCGGCGTCTCCCAGGGGATCTCGAGACCGAACGGCACCACGTGCACCGCGCCGGCCTTCACCTCGAAGGCACCCCCGAGACGCACCTTCACGAATTCGACGTCCTGCTTGTGTTCCTGGTCGCCGCCCTCGACCTCCACACGCGCCTGGAGACCGACGGACAGCCCCTCGATCTGCTGGTCGACGCTGCCGCCCTGGATCCGGACCTCGCCCTGGACGACGCCGCCCGGGACCACGTTCTCCTCGGTGAGCACCGTCTCCACGGTCGCCCCACCGGCACCCAGGCTGGCCAGCAGCTTCTTGAATCCCATGGCACTCTCTCCTTCTCGTTCCTGTCCCCTACATACGCGCGACGACCGTAGCGGGTTCCATGGTTCTCCCCGTTACGCTCGGACGCCATGAGCGAGAGCCCCGACCGTACGCCGCTCCCGCGGAGCTTCTTCGAGCGCCCCGTCCTGGAAGTGGCCCCGGACCTCCTCGGCCGCACCCTCGTGCGGACGACCGACGAGGGACGCATGGAGCTGCGCCTCACCGAGGTGGAGGCGTACGCCGGCGCGATCGACCCCGGATCGCACGCCTTCCGCGGCCGCACCCCCCGCAACGCCGTGATGTTCGGCCCGCCCGGCCACGCGTACGTCTACTTCACCTACGGCATGTGGCACTGCCTGAACCTGGTGTGCGGCCCCGAGGGCGAGGCGAGCGGGGTACTGCTCCGAGCGGGCGAAATCCTGCGCGGCGCGGAACAGGCCCGCCCCCGTCGCCGCTCGGCCCGCAAGGACGCCGAACTGGCGAAGGGCCCGGCCCGCCTCGCCACCGCCCTGGACGTCCCCGGCTCTCTCAACGGCACGGACGTCTGCGCAGGTCACGACGCCCCTCTCGCGGTCCTCACCGGCACCCCACCGGACCCGTCCCTGATCCGTACGGGCCCGCGCACGGGCGTGGGCGGCGACGGCGCCCCGCATCCCTGGCGCTTCTGGATCGCCGAGGACCCCACGGTCAGCCCGTACCGCCCCCACACGCCCCGGAAGCGTCGACTTGACCCTGCCAGGACAGACGCGTAACGTGGCCCGAGCCGCTTGAGACGGTGGTGCTTTTTCAAGCGCCCCGAGAGCGGCCATCCACTTCACTGCGACGAATCCCTTCGGGGCTTGTTTCGGCATGCCGGAATTCGTTTCGAAAGGCTCGATTATGAGCCGCCCGGGAAATCGGCTAAAGTAGTGGACACGCCGGAAGGCCCCGAGGAATTAAAACTCAGGACCGGAAAGCACCGAGGAAATCGGATCGGAAAGATCTGATAGAGTCGGAAACGAAGGAAGCGCCCGGAGGGCCTGGAAACAGGAAC
>NZ_JBHTST010000032.1:0-65124 GCF_042794995.1 Streptomyces sp. NPDC056503 | reverse complement strand
CCTCGTCAGGCGTGCGCGGCCCCCGGCTCCCTGCCGGCACTTCGGCGCGGTCCGCGCACGTCAGAGCGGGGCGCCGCGGCGGCTTCTGCGCAGCCGTTCTCGAGTGGGATCGCCTTCGGGTCGGCGTGCTCTCCGGTGCGGCGTCCCACGACACAGGCCCCTGGTGTGTGAGCGGCCACAGCATTCCGTCCGGCCCGGTTCGAGGGGTTGTCCCATCGGTGGCGGCGCCCTGAAGGTGATCTTCCGATTCGCACTGCCGCCCGTGCTCCAGGTCCTGCCCGGACACGGCAACCGCATCACAGGAGACACGTTGACCAGACTCTGGAACCCCTCTCGAAGCCGGGCGCTCAAGGTCCTCGCCGCGGCCATGCTGGGCCTGTTCGTCGCTGTGCTGCCGGGGACGACTGCGCCGGCAGCCGCAGCCGTCGACGGCCCCCCACTGAGCACCCCGGTTTCCGTGCTCGACGCGGCGCTGAGCTGCCCCGGTACCTTCCTGCACCCCGACCGCGAGCCCGTGTTGCTGGTCCACGGCACCAGCTCCACGTACGACGAGACCTGGGAATGGGGCTACAGCCCGGCTCTGCGTGACGCCGGCTACGACGTCTGCGGCGTCGACCTGCCCAACAGGGCGATGGGCGACATCCAGGTGGCGACCGAGTACGTCGTCCACGCCATCGACAAGATCAACGCCACGACGGGCCGCAAGGTCGACGTGATCGGCCACAGCCAGGGCAACATGGAGATCCGCTGGGCGCTCAAGTGGTGGCCCAGCCTGCGGGCTCAGGTGGATGACGCGGTCTTCGTCGCCGATCCGGGCCATGGAATCGGAGCCGGCAACCTCCTCTGTACCGGTTCCTGCGCGCCCGCGATGCACCAGTTCAGGATCGGCTCGAACTTCCTCGTCGCGCTCAACGCGGTCGACGAGACCCCCGGCTCCGTCTCGTACACCAACCTCTATAGCCTCACCGACGAGGCGATCGTCCCGGCCACGACCGCGCCTCTCGACGGGGCCCGGAACATCAGCATGCAGGGCGTCTGCCCCGGCCGGACCGTCGGCCACTTCAGCTTCCTGTACGACGCCGTCGCCTACCGTCTGGTTCTCGACGCGCTGTCCCACTCGGGCACGGCCGAGCCGGCGCGGCTGCCGCTGGGCACCTGCCTCGGCGTCAACCTCCCCGGTGTCTCGCCTTCCGAGGCGTCGACGGCCACGGCGATCGCGGCCGCGAACCTGAACGCCGAAGTCCTCAACGCGACGAAGTTCCCGGCCGAACCGCCGCTGCGGGCGTACACCCAGAACTGAGGCTCCGCACCAGAGCGGTGAACGACGGCACGGGATCCCCCACGGCTCCCGTGCCGTCCGTTTCCGTGGCGAGTACGACGGTGGTGCCTTCGTCGGAAGCGACCTCCGAGAAGGTCGGCCTCGTCCATCGGTCTTCGTCGCACCCGCCGCTGACCCGCCGCTCCGGTCCTCACCCTCCACCCCGCCCGTCCCCGCGCCCGTCCCCGAGTGGCCCTCCCCGAGTGGCCCTCCCCGGGATGCCCGACGCACCCGGCGCGGGCAGGCTGGTGCCTCGGGCCGGGCGCGTGCGCGAGAGGGTCGGGTGAGGAAGCCATGGGCGGGACGGACACCGGTGGCGCGGGCGACGGCACTCCGGCCGACGACACGCGGGCCGCGCGGCTCCTCGCGCGGCTGGCCGTGCTCGCCGCCGTCGGGTCGCTGGTCGTGCTCGTGCTCGCCCTGGGCGAAGGCGGTCTCGTGGTGGTCGGGGCCGGGCTGCTCGGGCTGGTCCTCTGCGCCGTCGGCGTGTGGTGGTTCGTGGCGCACCGGGGCCCGCTGCGGCTGCTCGGGGCGCTCCTCCTCTTCCTCGCCCCGGCCGGGGTCGTGGTGCTCTACGCCTACGACGGACTGTGGCTGACCGCGCTGGCCCTGTGCCTGTGCTGGGGGTTCGCCCTGCTCTGCGCCCGGGCCGCGCTGCGCCGGTCACGGACGGAGAAGCCGCAGAAGGCGACCGCGGCGGCCAGACCGCGCAGACCGGTGCTGATCATGAATCCGAAGTCGGGTGGCGGGAAGGTCGGGCGGTTCGGCCTCGTCGAGCGGGCGGAGGAGCTGGGAGCGCGGGTGATCCTGCTCGACCCGTCCGCGCCCGCCGACGTCGCCGCGCTGGCCCGGCAGGCCGTCGCCGAGGGCGCGGACCTGCTCGGGGTCGCCGGAGGCGACGGCACCCAGGCGCTCGTCGCGTCGGTCGCCGCCGAGCACGACCTGCCGTTCCTGGTGATCTCCGCCGGCACCCGCAACCACCTCGCCATGGACCTCGGGCTCGACCGGAACGACCCCGCGCGCTGCCTCGACGCCCTCACCGACGGCGAGGAACTCCGCATCGACCTCGGCGACGTCTCCGGGCGGGCCTTCGTCAACACCGTCTCCTTCGGGGTGTACGCCGACGTCGTGCAGCGGCCCGAGTACCGCGACGACAAGGCGGGCACGGCGCTCAGCCTCATGCCGGACCTGCTGCTCGGCGACGGCGTACGGCGGCTCGACTCCCTCGTCGACGGCGCGCCGCTCGACGACCAGCAGGCGCTGCTCGTCAGCAACAACCCCTACTTCTCGCCCGACGAGATCAGCGGCGGCGGACGCCGTCCCCGGCTCGACGACGGGGAGCTGGGGGTGGTCGGGATCCGGGTGGAGGACGCGGCGCAGGCGGCCGACCTGGCCGTACGCGGCTCCCAGTCCAGCGGCCTGACCGTCCTGAGCGCCCACCGCGTGGAGGTGACGACCGCCGACGAGGGGGAGATCCCCGTGGCGGTCGACGGCGAGGCGCTGCGGATGCCCACCCCCGTCGTCTGCACCCTCCGCGTCGGCGCGCTGCGGGTCCAGGTCCCGCGCGACCGGCCGGGCGTCGTGGCGCCCCCGCCCGCCGTCGACTGGCGGCGGATCCTCGACCTCGCCTTCGGCCGCACGGAGCGGACCGCGGCTCGGTGAACGGGTCGCCCGCCGAGGACGTGCCCACCCCTCCCGCCGCCCCCTCCGAAGACGGGCCCGCCACCCCCGCCCCCGCCGTCCCCACCCCTGCCACCCCCGCCTCCGCCGCCCGGGGCCGCCGCCGGCTGCCGTACGTCGGTCTCCCCGGCGCCTGGGGCGCACTCGTCCTGGCGTGCCTGTCCTTCACGCCCTCCCTCCTCCCGCGCGGCGGGATCCTCCAGGGGGTCGTCACCGGCATCCTCGCCGCCATCGGCTACGGGCTCGGCACGGTCGCCGCCTGGATGGGGCGGGCCTTCGCCGACCGGGGGCCGCGGCCCGCGAGCCGCCGGTCCTGGCGGACGTTCCTGGTCACCGCGGTGGTCCTCTCCGGCGTCGCGTTCGGGCTGGGGCAGTACTGGCAGCACCGGATCCGCGCGCTGCTGGAGGTGACGGAGTACCGGCTCCTCCACTGGATCCTGTCGCCGCTGGTCGCGCTCCTGCTGTTCGCCCTCCTCCTCGCGGGCGCCCGCGGGGTCCGGTGGGTCTACCGGCGGGTGGCCGGACGGCTCCGGCACTGGATCGGCGCCCGGGCGGCCCAGGCGGTCGGCGGGATCCTCGTGGCCGTCACCGGGGTGCTGCTCCTCAGCGGTCTGCTCGTGGACGGCGTGGTCGAGGCGGCGAACCAGGCGTTCTCGCTGCGCGACACCGAGACCGAGGAGGGCGTGGAGCGGCCGACCAGCTCCCTGCGCTCGGGCGGCCCCGGCTCGTACGTGGCGTGGGACTCGCTGGGCAGGACCGGACGCACCTTCGTCGCCGGCGGGCCGTCGGCCGCCGAGATCGCGGGGTTCACCGGGCGCGCCGCGCGGGAGCCCGTCCGGGCGTACGCCGGGCTCGACACGGCGCAGGACACGGAGGCCCGCGCCGCCCGCGCGGTGGCCGATCTGCGCCGGGCCGGGGGATTCGGGCGCGGGAGCCTCCTCGTCGTGACGACGACGGGCAGCGGCTGGGTGGACCCCGCGGCGGTGGACAGCTTCGAGTACCTCACCGGGGGCGACGCCGCGACGGTGGCCCTCCAGTACTCGTACCTGCCCTCGTGGCTGTCGTACCTCGTCGACCAGTCGAAGGCGCGGGAGGCCGGCCGCGAGCTCTTCGACGCCGTGTACGACGCCTGGTCGAAGCTGCCGGCGGACGGGCGGCCACGGCTGTACGTGGCGGGGGAGAGCCTCGGCTCGTTCGGCGGGGAGACCGCCTTCAGCGGCGAGTACGACCTGCGCAACCGCACGGCGGGGACGCTCTTCGCGGGCCCGCCCAACTTCAACACCCTCTTCCGGCGGTTCAGCGACCACCGGGAGCCCGGCAGCCCCGAGATCCAGCCCGTCTACCGCGGCGGGCGCACCGTCCGCTTCGCGACCGACGCCGGCGCGGGCATCCCGCCGCCGGACACGCCGTGGGAGGGCGCGCGCGTGCTCTACCTGCTGCACGCCTCGGACCCGATCGTCTGGTGGGGGCCGCATCTCGTCTACGACGAGCCCGACTGGATCGGGGAGACCCCCGGCGACGACGTGCTGGAGTCGATGTTCTGGGTGCCGTTCGTGACGTTCTGGCAGGTCACGGCAGACCTTCCGTTCGCCACGGGGGTGCCCGACGGGCACGGTCACACCTACCGGGCCGAGTACGTCGACGGCTGGAACGCCGTCCTGCGGCCCGAGGGCGTCACCGAGTCGGACCTCGCCCGGCTGAGGGGGCTCATGACGGGCGGCTGAGCGGCGTCGCCGAGCGGCCGAGGCGTTGTGGGCGTAGAGGAGGCGACGGCCTCCAGGTCCGCCGGGACGCCGGGACGCCGGGACGGCGGGGCGGCGGGGCGGCGGGGCGGCGGTTAGGGCGCGGTCGTTCCGCCGGTCGTGGGCGCCCGGGGGCGGGAGGGCGGCCGGTCCCTCAGCGGTCGTGCCGTTCGTCCCCCCGTGCGAAGCTCGTTCCATGAATCCCGCCCATACGACCGGTGCCCACGGCGCCGCCGTCTACTACGGGGACCCCGGCGCCCCGCACGTCCTGCGGGTCTTCCTGGAGCTGCGCGACCCGGGGAGCCGCCGGATGGCCGAGGGCCTGCTCGGGACCTTCCGCGCGGGCGCCGACGAGGGGCGCTTCGTCGTCCGGTTCCACTTCGCCGCCGTCCTCGACGACACCGTCGGCGGCAGCGGGTCCCGCGACGCGCTGGCCGCCCTCGGTGCCGCCAGCGACGCGGGCCAGGGCTCCTTCATGGAGTACCTCGCCGCGCTGTTCGCCGCGCAGCCGTTCCCGCCGGGCGCCGAGGACCGGTTCGCCGACCGGGAGGCCCTGCTCGACGTCGCCGGTCGGGTCGAGGGGCTGCGCTCCCCGGACTTCGACCGGAAGGTCACCGACGGCACCTATCTGCCGTGGGCCGGGCAGGTGGTCGCCAACTTCGCCGAGTTCGGCATCGTCGGCACGCCGGCCGTCCGCTACGACGAGGAGGACCTCGCCGTCGGCGGCCCCGACGACACCCCGGTCGTCGCCCCGGCCGACTTCCTGCGCCGGATAGCCGCCTGAAGGGGACGGGTCCCGTCACCTCCGTGGCCGGGCCCTCTCGCCCTCCGCTGCCGGGTCCCGTCATTCCCCGTGGCCGGGTCCCCTCGCCCTCCGCGGCAGGCCCTCTCGCCCTCCGTGGCCGGGCCCCCTCGCCCTCCGTGGCCGCCTGGACCCTTTCCGTTTGCGGAGCCGGAACGGCCGGGTTTCAGTGTGGGTGACCCCCCACGCCCTTTCAGGAGCGCAGACATGTCGATGGCGTTTGGTTCCCCCTTCGGCCCCTCCGACCCGTTCGGCGACCTGCTGAACCGCTTCTTCGGAATGTCCCCGGCGTCCTCGCCCCCGGCCGTCCAACGGGTCCCCATCGGCCGTCTCCTCACCGAGTCGTCCCGCGAACTCCTCAACACCGCCACCGCCAAGGCGGTCGAGGACGGCACCACCGACCTCGACACCGAGCACCTCCTGTGGGCCACCACCCAGGTCGAGCCCACCCGTCGGCTGCTCGCCCGCGCGGGCGTCGACCCCGACGAGCTCGCCGGGAGGATCGCCAAGGTGCTGCCGCACGAGGCCGAGGAGCCCTCCGCCGAGCCGGGCCTCACCCCCGCCGCCAAGCGGACCCTCGCGCTCGCCCACGCCACCTCGCAGGCCGCCGGCGTCTCGTACATCGGCCCCGAACACATCCTCGGGGCCCTCCTCGGCGACGCCGACTCGGGTGCCTCCCGCTTCCTGCGCGCCGATGACCTCGACGTCTCCAAGCTGCGCGGGGTGGCCGACCAGGCCGCCCGCGGCGGCGACACCACCGCTCCCGCCGCGCCGAGGCAACCCGCCACCACCCTCGACGAGTTCGGCCGCGACCTCACCGAGGAGGCCAGGGCGGGCAGGCTCGACCCGGTCGTGGGCCGCGCCGAGGAGATCGAGCAGACCATCGAGATCCTCTCCCGCCGCTCCAAGAACAACCCCGTCCTCATCGGCGAGCCCGGCGTCGGCAAGACCGCCATCGTCGAGGGCCTCGCCCAGCGGATCGTGGCCGGGGAGGTCCCCGACACCCTCAAGGACAAGCGGGTCGTCTCCCTCGACCTCTCCGGCATGGTCGCCGGCGCCCAGTACCGGGGCCAGTTCGAGGAGCGCCTCAAGAAGGTCATCGAGGACGTCCAGAAGTCCGAGGGCGAGATCGTCCTCTTCATCGACGAGCTGCACACGGTCGTCGGCGCGGGCGCCACCGGCGAGGGCGCCATGGACGCCGGCAACATGCTGAAGCCCGCCCTCGCCCGCGGCGAACTGCACGTGGTCGGCGCCACCACCATCGACGAGTACCGCAGGTACATCGAGAAGGACGCCGCGCTCGAACGCCGCTTCCAGCCCGTCCTCATCCCCGAGCCGACCGTCGAGGAGACCGTCCAGATCCTCGAAGGACTCCGGGACGCGTACGAGGCCCACCACCAGGTCCGGTTCGCCGACGGCGCCCTCGCCGCCGCCGCGGAGCTCTCCGACCGGTACGTCGGCGACCGCTTCCTCCCCGACAAGGCCATCGACCTCATGGACCAGGCCGGGGCCCGCGTACGGCTCCGCAGCGCGGGCCGCTCCACCGAGGTCGTCGGCCGCGAGGACAGGCTCGCCAAGCTGCGCCGCGAGAAGGACCAGGCGGTCGCCGCCGAGGAGTTCGAGAAGGCCAAGGAGCTCAAGGAGGAGATCGCCGAGGTCGAGGGCGAGCTCGCCGGCGTCGAGGAGCGCCGCGAGGGCGTCGTCTCCGTCACCGCCGCCGACATCGCCGACGTCGTCTCCCGCCGCACCGGGATCCCCGTCGCCCAGCTCACCACCAGCGAGAAGGAGCGGCTGCTGGCACTGGAGGCGGAGATGCACGCCCGGATCGTCGGTCAGGACGAGGCCGTCACCGCCGTCTCCGAGGCCGTCCGCCGCAACCGCGCGGGCATGGGCGACCCCGACCGGCCCGTCGGCTCCTTCCTCTTCCTCGGCCCCACCGGCGTCGGCAAGACGGAACTCGCCAAGACCCTCGCCGAGCTGCTCTTCGGCGACGAGGACCGGATGATCCGCTTCGACATGAGCGAGTTCCAGGAGAAGCACACCGTCGCCCGGCTCGTCGGCGCCCCGCCCGGCTACGTCGGCTACGAGGAGGCCGGCCAGCTCACCGAGAAGGTCCGCCGCCAGCCGTACAGCGTCGTCCTCTTCGACGAGGTGGAGAAGGCCCACCAGGACGTCTTCAGCACCCTGCTCCAGGTCCTCGACGACGGGCGCCTGACGGACGGCCAGGGCCGCACCGTCGACTTCCGCCACTGCGTCGTCATCATGACGTCCAACATCGGCGCCCACCGCATCCTCGCCCACCAGGGCGACGCGGCCGACCTGAAGGACGAGCTGATGGAGGACCTGCGGGGCCGGTTCCTGCCCGAGTTCCTCAACCGTATCGACGACATCATCGTCTTCCACAGCCTCACCGAGGAGGACCTGACCGAGATCGTCGGGCACCTCCTCGACCGCAGCAAGCACCGCGTCCACGCCCAGGGCATGACCCTGGAGGTCACCGAGGCCGCCACGAAGCTCCTCGTCGCCCACGGCTACCAGCCGGAGTTCGGCGCCCGCCCGCTGCGCCGCACCATCCAGACCGAGCTCGACAACCGCGTCGCCTCCCTCCTCCTCGGCGGCGAGGCGGATCCCGGCGACACCATCGTCGCCGACGTCGTCGACGACTCCCTGCACTGCACGATCCGCAAGGGCGGCTCCGGCGGCTCCGGCGGTTCCGGTGGCTCCGGTGGCTCCGGCGGCGACTCCGGAGGTACGGAGACGGCCCCGGCCGCGGCCTGACGCGCCGCCCCGCCCCTACGCCCCCTACGCCTGCCCGGGCAGGTGCTCCAGAGCCCCCGCCATGTCGATCCCGGCCGCCAGCCCGGTGAGCGCGCGGGCCAGTACCGGGGCGGGCTCACGGGCCGACACCACGAGCCCCACCGGGACCGCCCGCTCGGGCGCGGTCAGCGGGACCGCGCGCATGCCGGGCGGCACCCCGAAGACGTGCAGCCACGCGTACGGCACGACGCTCGCCCACCGGCCGACCCGCACCTGGGCGAAGAGCGCCGCCACCGAGTCCGTCTCCAGCCGGGGCACCGCCCTCAGCCCCGCCCCGGCGAACACCTCGTCGATGACCTGGCGGCCCTGCATCGTCCCGTCCAGCAGACAGAGGGGCAGCCGCGACGCGTCCTCCCAGGTCGCCGTGGGACCGGACGCCAGACCGTCGGCCGCGTCCGTGAGGAGGACGTACCGCTCCTCGTACAGCGGGACGGCACGGAACTCCCCGCCCAGGTCCCGGTGGAGGTACGTGATCCCGGCGTCCAGCTCGAAGTCCCGCACCCCGCCCAGCACGTCCGGCGACCGCAGACCGGCCCGGACCTCCACCGTCACCAGCGGGTGCGCCGCGCAGAACGGCCCCGTGAGCCGGGCGACCGCGCCCGAGGCCGTCGGCACCGCGCCGATCCGCAGCCGCCCGGCGAGACCGGTGCGCAGCGCCCCCGCCTCGTGTTCGAGGGCGTCCCGGTCGGCCAGGATCCGCCGCGCCCGCACCACGATCCGCTCGCCCTCGGGCGTCAGCCCCTGGTAGGCCCGCCCGCGTCGTACCAGGGGCACGCCCAGCTCCTCCTCCAGCTTCCGCACCCCCTCCGAGAGCGCGGGCTGGGAGACGTGGCAGGACCGCGCGGCCCGGGCGAAATGACGCTCGCGGGAAAGGGCGACGAGATATTCGAGTTGACGCAACAGCATTTCACGGTCCTATCGGAAAGTCCTTCTCGGCGCCCATCATCCACGCTGCTGACCTGCGGATTTCTAATGACGGGACGGTCTGATAGGCGGGACCGATCAGGTTATCTGAAATGCCTGTTTGACCGCTCGGTGAAATGCGGGGACAGTCTTCGGGAAAGCGGCCGCCGATCGGGGACGGCCGGACCGAGACGGAACCGGAGGTCGAGCGGTGCGGCACCCGCCCCTCCACCGCGCGACCCCCGCGGGCTCCCTGCGCGGCGTCCTGTCGCCACGGGGCGCGCTCGCGTTCCAGCGGGCGGACGACGCCCTGCCGTTCGCGCTGCGCGCCGCCCTCGTCACGGCCCTCGCCGCCCTGCCGCCGGTCCTCTCCGGCCGCCCCGGCGACGCCGTCTTCGCCGTGCTCGGCTCCTTCACCACCACCTTCGGCCGCGGCATGCCGTACGCCCGCCGGGCCCGCGTCCTCGCGGCCGTCGCCGTCGCCATGACGCTCTGCGTGGCGGCCGGTTCCGCCCTCGGCGCCGGCCTGCGCCCCCAGGACGGGGGAGCGGGCGCGCTCCTCGTGGTCGCGGCCATGGCCCTGGTCGCCGGCGCGGCCAAACTCGCCTGCGACCGGGCCGGGCTCGGGGGACTCGGCGCGGTGATGCCGCTCTTCGCCTTCGCCGTCGCCGCGCACGGCGCGCCCACGCCCGCCGAGGTGCTCCCGCGCACCCTGCTCGCCCTCGGAGGCGCCACCGCGGCCTGGCTCGCCGCCCTGGCCGGCCGCCTCACCCACCGCGACGGCCCCCGGCGGCACGCGGCCGCCACCGCCCTCCACGCGGTCGCCGCCCTGCTGGACGCCGAGGCGACCGGCACCGACCGGGCGCCCGCCCGCCACCGCGCGACGGCCGCCGTCCTGGAGGCGTACCGCACCCTCGGACCGTCGGGCCCGCCCGAGGCGTCGTCGGCGACGCCGGGCACGGCCGGGGGGCCGGATCGCGCCCAGCGCCTCACCGACCTCTGCTGGGAGCTCCTTGTCGGGGCCGCCCGCCGCCGTCCGTCGCACGAGGACCCGGCCCGGACCGCCCGGGCGCTGCGGGCCCATGCCCGCGCCCTCACGCGCCGGCGGCCGGGGGGCGGGCCGCCGCTCCCGCCGCCGTCCTCCGTCCGCCGCCCGCACGGAACGCCCCGCCTCGCGCCCGCGCCGCTCGTGCCCGCGCTGCGGATGGTGCTCGGCACCGGGCTGGCCGGTGCCGTCGCGCTCGGGCTCGGCCTCGGGCACGGCTACTGGGCGGCGGTCTCCGCCGCCGCCGTGCTGCACTCCGTCGACGTCCGCACCGCCAGCCGCCGGGCCGCGCAGCGGACCCTGGGCACCGCCGCCGGGCTCGTCCTCGCCGCCGCCGTCCTGGGGCTGGGCCCCGGACCGCTCGCCCTCGCCGGGACGGCCGTCGTCCTGGAGCTCCTCCTGGAGTACGCCGTCGCCCGCAACTACGGCCTCGGCGTCGTCTTCCTCACCCCGCTGGCCCTGTTCCTCACCGAACTGGCCGCGCCGGCCGAACAGGCCGGGGAGCTCGTCCTCGACCGGGCCCTCGGCAGCCTCCTCGGCGTCCTCCTCGCGCTGCTGTGTGCCCTGGCCGTCGTGCACGACCGGGCGGCGGTCCGGCTCCACCGGGCGCTCGACGCCTGCGTCCTGGCGTGCGCCCAGGCCCGCGAGGCGCTCGCGGCCGGGCGGGCGGCGGGAGCCCCGGTGGTGCTCCAGGCCCGCCTCGCGGCGGCCGTCGTGGAGCTGCGCGAGGCCGAGGCCGCCGCCGCGGGCGAACTCTGGCCGGCCGGCACCGCACCGGCCGAACTCGCCCGCGCCGAACGCCGCGCCTACCGCCTCCTGGGCCTGCTGGCGTCCGCCGGCCGGGAGGCGGGTACGCCCCCGGGCCCGGGCCCCGTGCCGATACCGGTGCCCGTGCCCGCGCCCGTACCGCTTCCGGCGGCGGCTCTTCGGGTGCCTTCCGCGCTCAGCCCGTCGGCTCGATCACGACCTTGAGGTGCTTCATGATCGGCTGGTCGCTCTGGGTGCTGTAGTCGCCCAGGGCGCACAGCACGTTCATCTCCGGCATGTACCCCGCGGCGCAGCCGCGCGGGATGTCGTACGGGACCGCCAGATAGCCGTGGAGCGAGCGCCGGCTGCCGTCGCGGGCGGTGGCCGTGACGTCCACCGGGGCGAGCTCCGCGATGCCCCGCTCGCGCATGTCGGCGCGGTTCATGAAGACCAGGGTGCGCAGCCCGCTCACGCCCCGGTAGCGGTCGTCGTCGGAGTAGATCGTGGTGTTCCACTGGTCGTGCGAGCGCATCGTGCCCAGGGCGAGCGTGCCCGGTTCCGGGACGACGTCCGGCAGCGGCGCCGCGGAGAACTCGGCCTTCCCCGAGGGGGTGAGGAAGACCAGTTCGCGCGCGGGCTGCTTGATGCGGAAGCCGAGCGGCAGCCGCACCCGCCGGTTGAAGTCCTCGAAGCCGTCCAGGACGCGGGCCATGGTGTCCCGGATCCGGTCGTAGTCCTCCACGTACCAGGCCCACGGCGTCGTGCTCTCCGGGAGCGCGGCCCGCGCCATGCCCGCGACGATGGCCGGCTCGGAGAGCAGGTGCGGCGACGCGGGCTTCTTCATCCCGCGCGACAGGTGGACCATGCTCATCGAGTCCTCGACCGAGGTGGCCTGGTCGCCCTTGCGCTGGTGGTCCTTCTCGGTGCGGCCCAGGCACGGCAGGATCAGCGCCCGCCGGCCGTGCACCACATGGCTGCGGTTGAGCTTGGTGCTCACCTGGACGGTCAGCTCGCAGTTGCGCAGCGCCTCGTACGTGACCGGGGTGTCGGGCGCGGCCAGCGCGAAGTTGCCGCCCATGCCGACGAAGACCTTCACGTCGCCGCGGCCCATCGCCTCGATGGTGCGGACGGTGTCGAGGCCGTGGGCGCGCGGCGGGTCGATCCCGCAGACCTCGGCGAGCCGGTCGAGGAAGGCGTCGGCGGGGCGGTGGTCGATGCCGCAGGTGCGGTTGCCCTGGACGTTGCTGTGGCCGCGGACGGGGGAGGGGCCGGCGCCCTCGCGGCCCAGATTGCCGCGCAGCAGCAGGAGGTTGACGATCTCGCGGACCGTGTCGACGCCGTGCTCGTGCTGGGTGACGCCGAGGCACCAGCTGATGATCGAGCGGTCCGCCTCCCGGTACACCCGGGCCGCCTCGAGGATCTCCTCGCGGGGGAGCCCCGACTGGTGCTCGATCTCCTCCCACGGCGTGGCCTCGCACACCGCCCGGTACTCCTCGAAGCCGGCCGTGTGGCGCTCGACGAACTCCCGGTCCAGCGCCTTCGGATCGGACGCCGCCTGTTCGAGCACCGCCTTGGCCACCCCCCGTACGAAGGCCATGTCGCCGCCGATCCGCGGCTGGAGGTTGAGCGTCGACGTCCTCGTCGCCCGGAAGGTCGCCATGTCCTTGAAGTCGTGCGGGATGATCGCGCGGGTCGCGGCCGCCTCCACCAGCGGGTTGACGTGCACGATCCGCGCACCCCGGTCGTACGCCTCGGTGAGGGCGGTGAGCATGCGGGGCGCGTTGGACGCCGCGTTGACCCCGAGGATGAAGAGCGCGTCGGCGGTCTCCCAGTCGGCGAGGTCCACCGTGCCCTTGCCGGTGCCCAGCGAGGCCTTCAGCGCCCGCCCGCTCGCCTCGTGGCACATGTTGGAGCAGTCGGGGAGGTTGTTGGTGCCCAGTTCGCGGGCGAGCAGCTGGTAGAGGAAGGTCGCCTCGTTGCCGAGCCTGCCCGAGGTGTAGAACGACGCCTGGTTCGGGTCGTCCAGTCCGCGCAGGGCGCTTCCCACCAGTTCGAAGGCGTCCTTCCAGCCGATCGGCACGTAGTGGTCGGTGGCGGGGTCGTACACCATCGGCTCGGTGAGCCGGCCCTCGTTCTCCAGCGCGTGGTCCGTCCATCCGGCCAGCTCCGTCACCGGGTGCGCGGCGAAGAACTCCCGCCCGACCCGCTTCCGGGTCATCTCCCAGGTGACGTGTTTGATGCCGTTCTCGCAGATGTCCAGATGGAGGCCCTTGGTGTCGTCCGGCCAGGCGCAGCCCGGGCAGTCGAAACCGGTGCGCTCGTGGTTCATCTTCATGATCGCCCGGGGCCCGTCCACGGGCAGCGCGCCCTCCCTGGCCATGAAGCGGGTCACGCTCTTGGCGGCGCCCCAGCCGGCGGCGGGATGGTGGTACGGCCGGATCTCCGGCTCCCCGTCGGGGACGGGGCCCACCCGGGGCTCCACGCCGTCCTGATGCTTGGCTCGGTCGAGGCTCATGGGCCTGCCACCCTTCCGGCGCCCGGGGCGCGAGGGAACGCGTACGGCCCCCCTCCCGGCAGGCTAAGTCGGGCCGGGGGGCGTCGCCATTCGGGGGCGCGGCGGCACGGGGCACGGCGGCACGGGGATGTGAGGTGCGGCGGCACGGGGACGTGGGGACGTGGGGGTGCGGCGGCGCGCGGGCCGGGCGACGGGCTGCGCGCGGGCCCGGCCCTGGATACGCTGGCGCCGATTTGTCCCTGTCTCGTGACGCGTGTCCCTGTTCTCGTGACGCGTATCCCTGCCGCCCGACGGGAGTCGCATGGCCGTCCCCCAGCCCGTCCTCGGCCCGCCCACCAAGGCCGCCCTCTTCCTCACCCTCACCGTCGCGCCCGGCCGGGAGGCCGACGTACGCGAAGGGCTCGGGGACCTGTCCGGGCTCAGCCGCTCCGTCGCCTTCCGCTCCCGCGACGACGCCCTCGCCTGTGTCGCGGGGCTCGCCTCCGACGCCTGGGACCGGCTCGTCGGCGGCCCCCGCCCCCGCGAGCTGCACCCCTTCACCCCCCTCCAGGGCCCCCGGCACCGCGCCCCGGCCACCCCCGGCGACCTGCTGCTCCATCTGCGGGCCCGCCGCTCCGACCTCTGCTTCGAGCTGGCCCGGATCGTGCTGGACCGCTTCGGGGACGCCGTCGCCGTCGTCGACGAGGTCCACGGCTTCACCTACTTCGACGAGCGGGACCTCCTCGGCTTCGTCGACGGCAGCGAGAACCCCACCGGCCCGCCCGCCGCCGACGCCGTCCTCGTCGCCGACGAGGACCCCGGCTTCCGCGGCGGCAGCTACGTCGTCGTCCAGAAGTACCTCCACGACCTCACCGCCTGGAACGCGCTCTCCACCGAGGAACAGGAGCGGGTCATCGGCCGCACCAAGGCCGACAACGTCGAACTCGCCGACGACGTCAAGCCGTCCGACGCGCACGTCGCCCTCAACACCGTCGAGGACGAGGACGGCGAGGAGAGGCGGATCGTCCGCCAGAACATGCCGTTCGGACGGCTCGGCACCGGCGAGTTCGGCACCTACTTCATCGGATACGCCCGCACCCCCGCCGTCACCGAACGGATGCTCCGCAACATGTTCCTCGGCGACCCGCCGGGCAACACCGACCGCATCCTCGACTTCTCCACCGCCGTCACCGGCGGCCTCTTCTTCGCCCCGAGCGCCGACCTGCTCGACGACCTCCCCGCCCCGGGCGTGGCGGCGGAGGCCATCGCGGAGCCCGCGCCGGAGAACACCCCGGAACCCGTCCCGGAACCCGTCCCGGAACCCGTCCCGGAGCCCGCCCCCGGGTCGGCTCCGCAGCCCGTGCCCGCCGAAGCCGTCAGCCCCGGTGCCTCCCCGGACCTGGGCATCGGGAGCCTGAAAGGAGTACCGGCGTCATGACCAGCCCTCCCGGCCCGCCCGCCCCCACCGGCAACCTGCACCGCGAACTCGCCCCCATCACCCCCGCCGCCTGGGCCGAGATCGAGGAGGAGGCCCGCCGCACCTTCCGCCGCACCGTCGCGGGCCGCCGCGTCGTGGACGTGCCCGACCCCGGCGGCGCCACCCTCGCCGCCGTCGGCACCGGCCACCTCACCGAGCTCGCCGCGCCCGCCGACGGCGTCCGCGCCCGGCTCCGCGAGGCCCGCCCGCTGGTCGAGCTCCGCGTCCCCTTCACCGTCGACCGCTCCGCCGTCGACGACGTCGAACGCGGCGCCAGGGACTCCGACTGGCAGCCCGTCAAGGACGCGGCCCGCACCCTCGCCCTCGCCGAGGACCACGCCGTCTTCGACGGCTACGAGGCCGCCGGCGTCCGCGGCCTGCGCGCCTCCTCCTCCAACCCGGTCGTCGCGCTCCCCGCCGAGCCCCGCGACTACCCCGACGCCGTCAGCCGCGCCCTGACCGCCCTGCGGCTCGCCGGCGTGGACGGCCCGTACGCGCTGCTCCTCGGCGCCGACGAGTACCGGGCCGTCAGCGAGACCTCCGACCACGGCTATCCGATCGCCGCCCACCTCGGCCGGATGCTCGACGGCCCGCCGATCTGGGCCCCCGCCCTCACCGGCGGCCTCGTGCTCTCCACGCGCGGCGGCGACTTCGAGCTCCGCCTCGGCCAGGACGTCTCCATCGGCTACACCCGGCACGACACCCACACCGTGGAGCTGTACCTCCACGAGACCCTGACCTGCCTCACGTACACGGACGAGGCCGTGGTCGTCCTCGGCGGCGTGTGACCGGCCCGCACGCCTGGTCGTGGCGGTACGCGGTCCCCCGGCTGGCCGGTGCCGGAACCACCGGCGCCGCCGCCGGGGCCGTCACCGGCCTCCTCGCCGACACGGCGCTCGGCATCCTCGCCGGGATCGCCGTCGCCGAGACCGTCTTCGTCGTCACCGGCTGGATCGTGCTCTGGCCGATGGACGCCACCACCACCCGCCACAACCTGCGGCGCGAGGAGTTCCGGCCGGTCGTCGAGGAGTCGGCGGTGGTCACGGCGACCCTCTGCGGGCTGGTCGCCATCGTCGCCCTGCTCCTCGTCGACTCCGGCTACGGCCGCGCCGCCGCCGGAGTCGCCCTCTGGGGCGTCTTCATGGCCTGGGCGGCGCTCCACCTCATGTACGCGACCCGGTACGCGTACCTCTACTACGCGACGCCCGAGGGCGGCATCGACTTCAACTCCGACGACCGCCCCCGCTACACCGACTTCCTCTACTTCTCCTACAACCTCGGCATGACGTACCAGGTCTCGGACACCAACGTCTCGGACGCCGGGATCCGGGCGGTCGTCCTCCGCCACTGCCTCCTCTCGTACGTCTTCGGCGCCAGCATCCTCGCCACCGCCATCAACCTGGTGGCCGGGATCGTCACCGGCTGACCCGGTGTGCGCGCGCCGCACCCGTCCCGGCAGACTCGCCCCATGAGCAGCACGCGCCCGCGCCCCGCCCGCCCCGCCGGTTCCACCCCGAAGGCCGTCGTCGTCGGCGCAGGCCCCAACGGCCTCGCGGCCGGCGCCCTGCTCGCCGAAGCGGGCGTCGAGGTCACCGTCCTGGAGGCCGCGGAGACGATCGGCGGCGGCACCCGCACCGACGAGGCGATCCTGCCCGGACTGCTCCACGACCACTGCTCGGCCGTCCACCCCCTCGCCGTCGCCTCGCCCGCCCTCCGTCACCTCCGCCTCGACCGGTACGGGCTGAACTGGCGGCTGCCCGAGGTCGACTGCGCCCACCCCCTCGACGACGGCACCGCCCCCGCCCTCCACCGCTCGGTCACCGAGACCGCCGCCGGACTGGGTGCCGACGCGGCCCGCTACCGGGCCCTGCTCGCCCCTTCCGTACGCCGCTGGGAGGAGCTCTCCGGGGACGTCATGGGCCCCCTCCTCCGGGTGCCCCGCCACCCGCTGCTGCTGGCCCGCTTCGGCCTGCCGACCGTCCTGCCCGCCGCCGCCCTCGCCCGCCTCTTCCGCACCCCGGGCGCCCGCGCGCTGTGGGCGGGCGTCGCGGCCCACGCCTACCGCCCGCTCACCGAGCCCTTCAGCTCCGCCATCGGGCTCGGCATCCTGACCGCCGGGCACGCGGCGGGCTGGGCCGTCGCGGAGGGCGGCTCCCGCTCCGTCACCGACGCCCTCGCGGCCGCGCTCCGCGCCCACGGCGGCCGGATCGAGACGGGCGTCAGGATCACCGACCGCAAGCAGCTGCCGCCCGCGGACCTCACGCTCCTCGACCTCGACCCGGCGCAGGTCGCGGGCGTGTACGGCGACGTGCTGCCGTCGCGTACGGCCGCCGCGTACCGCCGCTTCCGGCGCGGCCCCGGCGCCTTCAAGGTCGACTTCGCGGTGGAGGGCGGAGTGCCGTGGCGCGCCGAGGTCGCCCGCCGTGCCGGCACGGTCCACCTCGGCGGCCCGCTCGCCGAGGTCGTCCGCGCCGAACGGGACGTGACGGAGGGCCGGATGCCGGAGCGCCCCTTCGTCCTCGTCGGCCAGCAGTACCTCGCCGACCCCACCCGGTCCGCCGGCGACGTCCACCCGGTGTGGACGTACGCGCACGTGCCGCACGGCTACGAAGGCGACGCGACCGAGGCGATCCTGGCCCGCCTGGAGCAGTTCGCCCCCGGCGTCCGCGACCGCGTGGTCGGCATGCGGGTCACCCGCCCCGCCGACTTCGCCACCGCCAACCCCAACTTCGCCGGCGGCGACATCCTCACCGGCGCCAAGACCGTCCCCCAACTGGTCCTGGGCGCCCGCCCCGCCCTCGACCCGTACGCCACCGGCCTCCCCGGCGTCTACCTCTGTTCGGCCGCCACCCCGCCCGGCCCCGGCGCCCACGGCATGTCCGGCGCGGGCGCGGCGGCCTCGGCCCTCCGCCACCTGGGCATCCGCCCGACCTGGCGCTAGGCGCCGTCCGGTCCGGCATCGTCCGGCTCGGCGCCGTCCGGCCCGGCGTCGTTCAGCGCGGCGCCGACCACCCGCGCGGCGCGCTCCGCGTCCTCCTCCAGCCACCCGAGCACCCGCTCCCGCACGGCTTCCTCGACCCAGGGACGGACGGCGTCACCGCCCAGCTCCGTCAAGGCGCAGCCCACGAACTCGGGTTCGTCCAGCCGCACCGACACCACCGCCGTGACACCGGCCCCCGCCGCCTCGTCCGCTCCGGAATCCGGCCCGCACGCGCGCGTGTACGAGGCCAGCGCGTTCGCCAGCCCCCGGCGGAAGCCCTCCAGATGCGTTCCGCCGTGGGGCGTGGCCCGCCCGTTGGCGTACCCCAGCACCTGCCCCCGCCCCTCCGCGCCCCACACGAGCGCGACGTCCAGGACGCCCGCCATGCGCGGGTCCTCCGCCCCGAAGGCGAGGACGTCCGTGGGTGGCGCCGGGTGGTGTGCGGAGGCGAGGGAGACGACGAAGTCGCGCACGCCGTCCGGGAAGCGGTACCGCTGCACGGCGGGGCCCCCGGCGGGCCGCTCGTCGGTCAGCGTGACGTCCAGGCCCGGGCAGAGGTAGGCCAGTTCCCTGAACCGCTCGCCGAGGAACCCGAAGGAGCAGTCGACCGTCTCGAAGATCCCGGGATCGGGGTGGAAGGTGAGCGTGGTGCCCGTGCGGTCGGTGGGCCCGGCGACGGCCGGCGGCGCGAGGGCGGTGCCGCGCGCGAACTCCTGGACCCGGCGGCCGCCGCCCCGGTGCGACTCGGCGGTCATGCGGGTCGACAGCGCGTTGGCGGCGGTGAGCCGGATGCCGCCGGACCCCAGGTCGATCCGGTCCCGGCCGACGGCGCTCCGCCCGGCGTGGAAGTGGCAGAGCCGTTCCTCCAGGCCGGGGCCCCCGTCGTCCGCCGGTGCGCCGAAGGGGACCCCCGGCCCGTCGTCCGCGATCCGCACGCCGCCGTCCGCGGTGAGCGTGACCTCGACGACGCGCCGGTCCCCGGCCGCCGTCTCGTTCACGGCGTGCTCGAAGACCCCGAGGACCATGTGGTGCAACCCGCGCGGGCCCGTCGACCCGACGTACAGCCCGGGCCGTCTCCGCACGGCCCCCAGCCCCTCGATCACCTCGATGCGCGCGGCCTCGTACCGTACCTGCTCGCCCATGGCGCAACCCCTTGCCGTAGCAGCCGGACAACAGCTCTCCACGCTACGGGAGTTGGCGGAAAACGCCAGGTCGGATGGGGTGTGGCAGATGGCTGTACGCCTCCGCGCGGGCCTCGCGCCGAACCGTCGGCCCCTCCGGTCCGACAGCGGCCCGTCGCCCGCGCGCGGCCCCGTTCCGGCCCTTCGCGACCCCTTCGGGGACGACGCCCGGGCCACCGGTCGCGCGGGTTCCGTCAGGGCGTGCCGGCGGTCCCGAACGCGCGGCGGGCGTGGTCGAGCAGGGCGCGTACGGCCGGGTTGTGCGCGGGCTTCCACACCAGGGCGAGGAGGGCCGGGATGTCGACGTCGGCGAGCGGGAGCGCGGTGAGGCGGTCGGCGTAGGCCGAGGCCATCGACTCGCTGAGGACCGCGACGCCGAGGCCCCGGGCGGCGAGGTCGGCGATCGCGTCGGAGGCACCCGCCTCCAGGGCGATCGACGGGCGGAGGTCCCGCGCGGCGCACGCCTGGTCGAGGACCGCGCGCAGGCCGGTGCCCGGTGGCATGCAGACGAGCGGGTGGGCCGTCAGCTCGTCGAGGGTGACGTGGCGGAGGCCCGCCAGGGGGTGGCCGGGCGGGACGGCGGCGACGAGCCGCTCGTCGATGATCGTCAGCGCGTCCAGGCCGTCGGGGGTCGAGGCGGCGGCGCCGATGAGCGCCAGGTCGACGGTGCCGCCGCGGACGCCGTCGGCCAGCCGGTCGGAGTCGCCCTCCTGGAGCCGCACCTCCACCCCGGGATGGGCCGCGTGGAACGAGGCCAGGGCGTCGAACAGCGGGGTGACGGTGCAGCCGACGACCATGCCGACCGTCAGCCGGCCCCGCACCAGGCCCGTCACCTCGTCCACCGCCCGGCCGACCGCCGCCGCGGAGGCGAGCGCCGCGCGGGCGTGCGCGAGCGCGGCCTCCCCGGCGGCGGTGAGGGCGACGGACCGGGCCGAGCGGTCGAACAGCTCGGCGCCCAGCTCGTGTTCGAGCCGCCGGACCTGCGCGCTGACGCCCGACTGGCTGATGTGCACCCGCTCGGCGGCCCGGGTGAAGTTCCGCTCCTCGGCGACCGCGACGAAGTACTCCAGCTGCCTCAGTTCCATGACTGTCGATTCTAGTAGGCAGCAGAACCATCTGTTGGACTTCTGATCGGCCGACGGCGAGGCTGGAGACACCGCAGCGGGAACGACAGCGAGCCACCCCAGGAGGAAGCCGTGCAGGAGTACGCCAAGGCCATGCGCCCCGAGGACATCACCCGCCTCTTCGTCGAGCGGTCCAACGAGGGCGACGCCGCCGGGGTCGCCGCGCTCTACGCCGAGGACGCCGTGCTGGCGTACCCGCCCGGCGAGCTGACGGTGGGGCGGGAGGCGATCCGCGTCCTGTGGGAGAAGGTCCTCGCCCACCGGCCCCGCTTCGAGCGGGAGGAGCCGCTGCCGACGCTGGTGAACGGCGACGTCGCCCTCACCTCGACCCCGCCGAAGGACGGTGCCGGCGCGCGGGCCCAGGTCGTCCGGCGCCAGCCCGACGGAAGCTGGCTCAGGATCCTCGACCAGCCGGAGTTCGTCCCGCCGTCCCCCTGAGCCGCCGTCCCCCTGAGCCGCTGGGCCGGGCGCGCCGGGCGCACGCGCGCGGGGCGCACGCGCGCGGGGCGGTCATGCGCGCAGGGCGGTCACCGCACGCGGGGCGGTCACGCGCGCGTAGCGGGTCATGTGCGCCACCAGGGCTCCCGTACGAAACGGCTCTCCGTGCCGGTGCAGCCGACGCCGTTGGAGATCTCCTCGGCCTCCAGGTTCCAGCCCACCACCCCGTCGCCCTTGCGGCCCAGCTCGATCAGCCGGGCGTCGGCGGTGCGGGTGCCGTCGGTCACCCGGCACGCCACGATCGAGGTCCAGGCCTGCCCGTCGAGCGCGGAGGCGAAGAACAGCAGGGGCAGCGCCACGGCCGTGAGGAGCAGGGCCGCCCCCTGCTCCGCGGCCGCCGCCCGGCCCAGCCACGCCGGCGGCCGGTAGTCCGGATCGTGCGAGGTGCCCGGTGAGCCGCCGCGCGGGTGATGCGTACGCCGCCGCCCCGTGCGGTACTCCACCACCACGCCCTCGCGGAGCGCGTACGCCGCGAACGCCGTGCCGAGGCCCCACCACGGCCCGAACAGGCAGGCGTCGACGATGCCGACCGCCAGCGGGTTCAGGAGGGTGAGCCCGACCCGGCGCAGGCGGGCGAACCGTCCCCGGCCGGCCGGTACGGCGCCGCGTGCCGCGAAGACGGCGAAGACGGTCCGCGAGACCACCACCGCGAGGACGGAGCCGAGCAGCGGATCGGTGATCACCATGCCGAGCAGGACGTCCGGCCAGTTCGCCGGCTCCATGCCGACGAACACGTCCCGCACCGCGTCCCCGCCGCCCACCGTGTACGCGACCTTGGCCACGGGCACGGCGAGCGCCAGCGCGAGGAGCACGGTGTGCCCCGGGCCGCCCTTGCGGTCGGCCCGGCGTTCCTCCGCCAGGTCCTGGTCGGCGCGGGGGTCGGCGCGGGGGTCGGCCGAGCCGGTCAGGAGCCGCCGCCCGGCGCGCCGACCGAGAGGACGACGGCGGTGGTCCGGCCCAGGGGGGTCGCGTACGCGATGCTGTCACCGGCCGCGTGACCGAGGAGCGCCCGGCCGAGCGGACTGTCGACGGTGACCAGGGCCGGATCGTCCGCGTCCGCCAGTTCGCCGAGGTGCAGCGTCGACTCCGAGCCGTCGCCGAAGCGCACGCCCACCGTGCTGCCCACGCCGATCGTCCCGGTCGACGGCGCCCCGGCGGCCGACGCCTCCCGCAGCCGTCCCTCGATCTCCTCGATCCGCGTGTCCAGCCGGTCCGCCTCCGTGGCCCGCTGCAACTCGTCGGCCTGATCGGCCCGGTCGCCCGGCTCGTCGGCGTCGTCGAGCGTGCCGGCGACCTTCGCCCGCTCGGCGCGCAGCTCGGACAGTTCGCGGCTCAGTGCCGCGCGGGCGGCCTCGCTGATGGGCTCCGGTCCAGCGGTCATGACAGCTCCCGTCGTGCGGTGGCGGGGACGAAGGACGACGTCTCCCATTCCGACATCACCGGAAAAGCCCGTCAAATCGCATGAAACATCCGTGTGGTCGCCGGAGGGGCCCGGAAAACCCCTGGCACCCCCGGAGCCGGGCGCGTTAGCGTGACCGCGATGATCACCGATTCCTCACGCCGATGGGGGGTCCTCACCGCGCACGGAGCGTCCTGATGGGCACGCTCGTGCGGGAGGACACCCGCCTTTCCCTCTGGCGACGCGTGCGTGCCTACGCCGTGCCGCCCGCCACGATCGAGACCGCCACCGCCCGCCGCCTCGCCGGCGACTGGGCCGGTGCCTGCGCCGCCGCGGGAGTCGACCTCGACCTGACACCCCGGACCCTGGCCCGGACCCACGGCACCGAACTCGCCGCACGCGTACGCGCCGACCTCCGCCGCCTCGCCCCCGACCTGCTCCGCTGGCACCTGCCCAGGACGGCCCCCGACGGCCTGCTCCGCCCCGGAACCACCGTCACCCTGGCCGTCTACCCGGGCCACGAGGAACCCGGCGCGCGGGCACCGCGCCCGGTCCACCTCGTCGCCCGCACCGCGCCCGCCTGGGCCGACGCCGGACAGCGGATCTCCCTCGCCCTCTGGGACGGGCCGCCCGCCGGCCCGCCCCCGCGCAGGTGGAGCGCGTACGACCCCGCCGCCGCGCACCCCCACCCGCACCCCGGCCACCGCTTCCGGCTCGACCTCCACCGCCATCTGTGGGACGCCACCCGCGCCGGGGAGCTCCGCGGCCGGTCGGGCGCCGACCGGCTGCCCGCCCTCCCGGCCTCGCCCGACGATCCGCCGGGGCCCGGCTGGGCCGTGGACCGGTGGGCCGCGGAGGCCCGCCTCCTGCTCGCCGCCGAAGGCCGGACCGCCGGCCCCGTCCTCGTACGCCTCGGAGCCCGGCACCGGCTCCTCCTCACCCCGCAGCCGGACGGGCGGGCCAGGACCGAACCCGCGCCGACGGGGCGGGGACGGCACGGCACCCCGGGCGACCGGGAGGTCCCGGCGGTGCTGCCCGACGCGGCGACCTGGACCCCGCCCGACCTCGCGCTGCTCCGCGCCGGCCTGATCACCCCCGACCGACTGCACCCGCTCGTCGCCGAGGCGCTGGCCCCGGGCCGGCGGACGGGCACCGGAATCCGCCCCGGGGCCCCGGAGGACGGGCCGCGGTTCGTGGAGTGCCAGGGAAGCCGGCACCGCGTCGGGCTCGTCGACGGCGTCCTCGTGCCGCTCGACCACGACCCGGCCGAACTCCGCCGCGAGGAACTCCTCGTCGCCCTCTCCGGCCCGCCGCTGCCCTGCCTGCGGGCGATCGACGAGGCCCACCGCAGGCCCGACTGCCTGACAGGCGTCCGCGAACGGCTCGCCCACGGCGACACGGCCGGCGCGCTCGCCGTCGTCGAGGCCCTGCTCGGACCCGGCGCCGCCCTGCGCGACGGCCCCCTGCGCGACGCCCTCGAACGCGCCGCCGAACGGAAGGTCCTGCACGGCCTCTACCGCGCGGGCCTACGCGCCACCGGCCCCGAACACGTCGCCGAACCCCCGCCCGCGCCCGTACCCGACCCGGACCGGGGCCCGCTCCGGCGCCCCCGCGGCGCCAGGCTCGGCGCCCAGGACACCCGCCGGGCCCTCGCCCACCGCGACCACCCCCGCCACGCCCTCGGCCGCTGACCCGACCCACCCGTCCCCACCGACGGCGCACGCCCGTCCGGCCGCCGCCGCCGAGCGACGGCCCTGCGCCCTTCCCTCCGCCGTCGACCGGCGGCCCTCCGCCCCTCCCTCCGCCGTCGACCGGCGGCCCCGCCCTTCCCTCCGCCGCACACCGCCTGTCCGTCCCACCCTCCGCCTGTCCGTCCCAGCCTCCGCCGTCCACCGCCTGTCCGTTCCACCCTCCGCCGTCCACCGACGGTTCCTCTCCCTTGCCGCCGCCGTGCCCCGGCACGCCCGCACCCACCCAGGTGATGTCACCCATGAGCACCCCCACCCGCAGCGCCCCCGCCCCCGGCCGCACCACCTCCACCTCCACCTCCACCGCCCCCGACCCCGCCCCGCTCGACGTCGCGGCCGACCTCCTCGCCCTCCTCGGTGCCACCCGCACCGAACCCCGCGCCGACGACCAGCTGGAGGCGCTGACCCTGGCGGTCGCCGCCGACCTGCCCGTCCTCCTGTGGGGCGAGCCCGGCATCGGCAAGACCGCCTCCCTCACCCGGCTCGCCGAGGAACTCGACCTGCCGCTCACCACCGTCATCGCCAGCGTCCACGAACCCACCGACTTCTCCGGGCTGCCCGTCCTCGGCGACGACCCGGCGGTGCGCGGCGTGGCGATGGCACCGCCCGACTGGGCCGTCCGCCTCGTCCGCGAAGGCCGCGGCCTGCTCTTCCTCGACGAGCTCTCCACCGCCCCGCCCGCCGTCCAGGCCGCCCTGCTCCGCCTCGTCCTGGAACGCAGGGTCGGCGCCCTCACCCTGCCGCCCGGGGTGCGCATCGTGGCCGCCGCCAACCCGCGCGCGTCGGCCGCCGACGGCTGGGAGCTGAGCGCCCCGCTCGCCAACCGCTTCGTCCACCTCAGGTGGACGCACGAACACGAGGTCGTCGTCCGGGGCCTCGGCGGCACCTGGCCCCGCGCCACCCTGCCCCGCCTCGCCCCGGAGCGGCTGCCCGAGGCCGTCGACCGCGCCCGCCGGGCGGTCTGCGGACTCCTCGGCACCCGGCCGACCCTCGTCCACCGGCTGCCGGGGGAGGAGACCCGCAGGGGCGGCCCCTGGCCCTCGCCCCGCAGCTGGGACATGACGCTGCGTCTGCTCGCCTTCGCCACCGTCGCCGGCTCCTCCCGCGACGTCCTGTCCCTCCTGGTCCGCGGCACCGTCGGCGACGGCCCGGGCTTCGAACTCCTCGCCTGGCTCGACCGGATGGACCTCCCCGATCCCGAGGACCTGCTCGCCGACCCGGCCGGCGCCGCGCTCCCCGAGCGCGGCGACCGCCGCCAGGCCGCCCTCGAAGCCGTCGTGACCGCCGTCCGGGAACGCCCCGCCCGCGACCGCTGGGACGCCGCCTGGACCCTCCTCGCCCGCGCCGCCGAGACCGGCCCGCCGGACCTCGTCGTCGTGCCCGCCACCACGCTCGCCGCCCTCCGCCGCGACGACTGGGACGTCCCCGCCGCCATCGAACGCCTCGCCGGAGCCGTCGACCTCTCCCGGCGCGCGGTCCGCCCCGTCGCGGCCCAGGGGCGCCGATGACCACCCCCGCCCCCATCCCCGCCACGGTCCCCGGCCCCACCCCCGGCCCCGGCCCCGGCCCCACTCCCACTCTCACTCCCACTCCCGCGGCCTCGGCCGAGGAGGCCCTGGACCACGACAAGCTGTACGCCGCCCGGCTCTACGCCGTCCGCGTCCGCCCGTACCTCGCCACCGCCCTCTTCGCCCTCCGCGTCGTGCCCTCCCGGGCCGTCCCCACCATGGCCGTCGACCGGCACTGGCGGATGTACGTCTCCCCGGCCTTCGTCGACGCGACGCCGATGCGGGACCTCGCCGGCGTCTGGGTCCACGAGGTCGCCCACCTGCTCCGCGACCACCACGGCCGGGGCGACCGCCTCGCCCGGGACCTCGGCCTCGACGGCCCGGCCGAACGGCTCCGGATGAACATCGCCGGCGACTTCGAGATCAACGACGACGTCTACGGCGACGGCCTCCCGCGTCCGGCGGGCGCCGTCCACCCCGGGATGCTCGACCTGAAGGCCGGGCTGCTCATGGAGGACTACCTCCGGGCGGTACGCATCACCCCGCGCACCTCCGCGATGGCCTGGCTCGACTGCGGCAGCGGCGCCGACGGGCACGACCGCGCGTGGGAACTCGGCCCCGACGGCGCCGACGGTCTCACCCCCCAGGAACGCGCGGCCGTCGTGTACCGCGTGGCCCAGGGCATCAAGGGCAGGCCCGGCACCGCCCCCGAGGCCTGGCAGCGCTGGGCCGAACAGGTCTGCCACCCGCCCCAGCCCTGGCGCGAACTCCTCGGCGCGGCCCTCGCCGCCGCCGTCTCCGCGGCCGGCGCCGGCGACGACTACACCTACCGCCGTCCCTCCCGCCGCTCCGCCTCCCTCCCCGGCGTCGTCCTGCCCAGCCTGCGCCGCGTCCCTCCCCACATCGGCGTCGTCATCGACACCTCGGGCTCCGTCTCCGACGCCGAACTCGGCAGCGCCCTCCTGGAGGTGGCCGCCCTCACCCGAGCCGTCGACGGCCGCCGCGACCTCGTCACGGTCGTCGCCTGCGACGCCGCCGCCCACACCGCCCAACGCCTCTGCGCCGGCGCCGACGTCCCCCTCGTCGGAGGCGGCGGCACCGACCTCCGCGCCGGGTTCGCCCGCGCCCTGCGCCTCAGCCCCCGCCCCGACGTCCTCGTCGTCTTCACCGACGGACAGACCCCATGGCCGGAAACCGCCCCTCCCTGCCGCACCGTCGTCGGTCTCTTCCCCCGGCCGCCCGCCTCGGGGCCGGAGGGCGAGGACGAGGAGGAGGACGACGACCCTCTCCTGCGGCCGCCGGGGTGGGCGAGGGCGGTGGAGATCGGATGAGGCGACGAGACGGCTGGATCCAACATCCAACATGTCGGATCCGCGCGCGTAGCCTGAACCCCATGAGGCAGGACGCCGACCCCGGGCTCTTCGGGCCCCGCTCCGTGACCTGGCAGCTGCACGGCGACCCGGTGATGTGGATCGCCGGGGTGAGGGCCCTGTACCTCCAGGCCCTGCACCCCGTCGCCGTGCGCGGAGTCATGATCAACAGCAGCTTCCGGGAGGACCCCTGGGGGCGGCTGATGCGGACGGCGAGCTTCGTCGGGACGCTCAGCTACGGGACGCGGGAGGCCGCCGAGGAGGCCGGCGCCCGGGTACGCCGGATCCACCGGCTGCTCAAGGTGGACGACCCCGCCCTGCTGCTCTGGGTCCACTGCGCCGAGATCGACTCGTACGTCTCCGTCGCCCGCCGCTCCGGGCTGCCGCTCACCGGGGAGCCGGCCGACCGGTACGTGGACGAGCAGCGCACCTCCGCGCGCCTTGTGGGGCTCGACCCGGCGACCGTACCGGCCACCGAGGCCGGCCTCGCCGCGTACTTCGACTCCGTACGGGGCGAACTCACCGCCGGGGAGGACGCGTTCGCCGTCCTCGACTTCCTGCGCAAGCCGCCCGTGCCGCCGGCGCTCCTCGCGGGACGGGCGCTGGTGTGGCGGCGGATCAGCTCACTGGCGTACGACACGCTGCCGGACTGGGCCCACGCCCTCTACGACCGGCCCGTACCGCCCGAAGCCGTCGTCACCCGGCGCCTCGCCTCCACCGCCCGCCTGCTGCGCCGCGTCCCCGCGACGCTCCGCTGGCGGCTCCCGCCCCGCCACATCCTGCGCGCCATGGACCGCCTCGGGCCGGACACCCGACCCGACCCGTACACACTGTCCGTGCCTGCGGCCATACTGGACGGGCCGGAGAGCGTGCACGAAGACGACGGGGGCGACGGCACACGATGGGGGACATCAGACTGATCCAGGGGCGCTACCGCCTGCACGAGGTCATCGGCCGCGGCGGCATGGGCGAGGTGTGGCGCTCCACGGACGAGGCGCTGGGCCGCGGGGTCGCGGTCAAGTGCCTCAAACCGCTCGGCCCGCACCAGGACGCGGGCGTCCAGACCGTGGTCCGCGAGCGGTTCCGCCGCGAGGCGCGCGTCGCGGCGGCGCTCCAGCACCGGGGCATCACCGTCGTCCACGACTTCGGAGAGTACGAAGGCGTCCTCTTCCTCGTCATGGAGCTGCTGGAAGGCCAGAACCTCAGCCAGCTCCTCGCCGCCAACGCCCGGAACCCGCTGCCGGTGCACGAGGTCGTCGACATCGCCGACCAGGTCGCCGACGCCCTCGAGTACACCCACCGCATGGGCATCGTGCACCGCGACCTCAAGCCCGCCAACATCATGCGGCTGCGCGACGGCACGGTGAAGATCTGCGACTTCGGGATAGCGCGCCTCGGCGCCGACATGGGCTTCACCTCACGCCTCACCGGCACCGGCATCGCCATGGGCACCCCCCACTACATGTCCCCGGAGCAGATCGGCGGCGGCGACATCGACCACCGCAGCGACCTCTACTCGCTCGGCTGCGTGCTGTACGAACTCGCCACCGGAGCACCGCCGTTCGACCTCGACGACTCCTGGGCCGTGCTCGTCGGCCACCGGGACACCGTGCCGAGCCCGCCGCGCGCCCTCCGCTCCGAGCTGCCCGACTACTTCGACCGGCTCGTCGTCGACCTCCTCGCCAAGGTGCCCGACCAGCGCCCCCGCGACGCCTCCGACCTGCGCCGCCGGATCGTCAGCGGCCGCACCATCGGCGGTGACACCCGCCTCCTGCCGCCCCTTCCCTCCGACCCGCCGCACCCCACCGACGGAGCCCTCACCCTCCCCGTACCGGAATCCGGCTCCACGCCCGCGTGGGCCCGGACCGTCACCGGCGGGCCCCGCCCCGCCGCACCGGGAGCGCCCCGCACCGGCCACGACCCCGCCGCCGCCGTCCTCACCACCGAGTGGACGACCGCCGGAGCCGGCGCCGACGGTCCCGCCCGCCCCACGACGGACGCCACTCCCGAGCTGCTCGCCGTGCTGGCCGCCCGCCACCGGGCCGGCCTCGGCCTCGGCCGGCTGGGCCGCTGGGCCGAGGCCGAGGACCTGCACCGCTCCGTCGCCGGGGACCGCACCCGGGTCCTCGGCCCCGACCACCCCGACACCCTCGCCAGCGCCTACGAGGTCGCCTTCGCGCTCGGCCGGCTCGGCCGCACCGCCGAGGCCCTGGAGGCGTTCGCACGCGTCGCCGACGCCCGCGCCCGGGTCCTCGGCCCCGACCACCCCGACACCCTCGCCGCCCGCCAGGAGAGCGCCTTCACCCTCGGCCGGCTCGGTCGCCACGCGGAGGCGCACACGCTCTACGCCGAGGTCCTCGCCGTCCGCGAGCGCACCGCCGGCGCCGACCACCCCGACACGCTGCGCTGCCGTCACAACCTCGCGTACACCCTCGCCCGGCTCGGGCGCCTGGAGGAGTCGTACCGCACGGCCCTGGCGGTCGCCGACACCCGGACCCGGCTGCTCGGCGCCGACCACCCCGACACCCTCGTCACCCGCCACGAACTCGCCCACACCCTCGGCCGGCTCGGCCGCGCCGAGGAGGCCCTCGACCAGTACCGCGCGGTGGCCGAGGGGCGGGCCGCCTCGCTCGGCCCGGACCACCCGGACACCCTCGCCGCCCGCTACGAGACCAGCGCCTGCCTCGGCCGGCTCGGCCGGGCCGCCGACGCGCTCGCCGTCTGCCGGGACCTGGTCGCCGTCCGCACCCGCACCCAGGGCGCCGACGCCCCCGAGACCCTGCGCGTCCGGCACGCCCTCGCCCTCCACCTCGCCCGGCTGGGCCGCTGGCAGGAGTCGCTCGACACCGCCCAGGCGGTGCACGCGGCCCGCCGCCGCGTCCTGGGCCCCGACCACCCCGACACCCTGCGCAGCCGCCGCGAGGCCGCCGTCGTCCTCGGCCGGCTCGGGCGCTGGGACGAGGCCCTCGCCCCGCTGAGGTCCCTCGCCGAGGCCCGTGCGCGGACCCTCGGCCCCCTGCACCCCGACACCCTGTCCGCCCTCGCCGACCTCACCCACTGCCTCGACCGGCTCGGCCGGCACACCGAGGCCGACGCCGTACGCCGGGGCGGCACGCCGACGCCCGACGGCCACGGGCCGGGCGGGCCAACTGCGGCCGGAGCGAACTGAGTAGGGTCGGGGCTGGTTGAATGACCATGTGATCATCGACCGCCGCGACGAGCCCACCGCCGAGTCCCGCCCGGACGAGTCCCGCCCGCCCGTCCCCGACCCGGGCCCGGGCCCCGCCCGGGTCGACGTCGACCTGTGGCAGCTCCGGGTGGACCACCTCGCCGAGGAGGATCTGGACCTCTCCGAACTCGACGACGAGGAGCGCGTCCGGCTCACCACACCCCGCCGGGCGGTGGACCGGCTCCGGTACGGCGTCGGGCACATCGCCCTGCGCCGCCTCCTGGCCCCGCGCCTGGGCGTCGCCCCCGCCGCGGTCACGTACCGCCGCGAGCCCTGCCCCGGATGCGGCGCCCTCCACGGCCGCCCGGCCGTCGAAGGGCCTCCCGGCGCCCCGCACTTCTCCCTGTCCCACAGCGGCGACGTCGTCCTCGTCGGCATCGCCGCCCGGCCCGTCGGCGTCGACGTCGAGACCTTCCCCGCGGCCGGCACCGTCCGCGAGGTCACCTCGGTCCTCCACCCGCTGGAACGGGCCGAGATCGCCCAGGCCGGACACGCGCCCGAGGCGTTCGCCCGCGTCTGGTGCCGCAAGGAGGCCTACCTCAAGGGCCTCGGCATCGGCGTGGCCCGCCCCCTCGACCAGGACTACCTGGGCGAGTGCGACCCCTCCGCCCTCCCCGAGGGCTGGGACGTCCGGGGAGTGGCCACCGCCGACGCGCACGCGGCGGCCGTCGCCGTCGAGGGAACCCTGGGAATCGTCCGTTCGAGTTGGCTTCCGGCGTCCTTCGTCACCACCGGAAACCCGGGCGGAACTCCGGGGGAACCCTCCTGAGCAGCGGCGACGTCCCGGCGTGAAGCTGAGCTGTGAGCGCGCTTAAGAAAACCTCGATGGACCGCGAGCCCCCGGTACGGAAGATTCGTCTCCGAGGATCTTGGGCACGCGCGCGTGCCCTGACCCGTACATCACAGGACACGCACGTCGGGAGCCGTGGCATTGAAGGCGTTGGTCAAGCTGAAGGCGGAGCCGGGACTCTGGCTCACGGACGTGCCCGAGCCGGAGACCGGCCCGGGGGACGTACTGATCAAGGTCAAGCGGACCGGGATCTGCGGTACCGACCTGCACATCCGTTCCTGGGACGGCTGGGCGCAGAAGACCATCGCGACCCCGATGACCATCGGTCACGAGTTCGTCGGCGAGGTCGTCTCCGTCGGGCGTGACGTCTCCGACATCGCCGTCGGCGACCTGGTCAGCGGCGAGGGTCACCTCGTCTGCGGCAAGTGCCGCAACTGTCTCGCCGGCCGCCGCCACCTCTGCCGCGCCACCGTCGGTCTCGGCGTCGGCCGCGAGGGCGCCTTCGCCGAGTACGTGGCGCTGCCGGCCTCCAACGTGTGGGTGCACCGCGTCCCGGTCGACCTCGACGTCGCCGCGATCTTCGACCCCTTCGGCAACGCCGTCCACACCGCGCTCTCCTTCCCGCTCGTCGGCGAGGACGTCCTCGTCACCGGCGCCGGCCCGATCGGCATCATGGCCGCCGCCGTCGCCAAGCACGCCGGCGCCCGCAAGATCGTCATCACCGACGTCAGCGAGGAGCGCCTGGACCTGGCCCGCAAGGTCGGCGTCACCCTCGCCCTCAACGTCGCCGAGCGGAGCATCGCCGACGGCCAGCGCACCCTCGGGCTCAAGGAGGGCTTCGACGTCGGCCTGGAGATGTCCGGCAACCCGCACGCCATGCGCGACATGATCGCCAACATGACCAACGGCGGAAAGATCGCCATGCTCGGCCTGCCGAGCGAGGACTTCGCCGTCGACTGGGCGAAGATCGTCACCTCGATGATCACCGTCAAGGGCATCTACGGCCGCGAGATGTTCGAGACGTGGTACGCCATGACCGTCCTCCTGGAGGGCGGGCTCGACCTCTCCCCGGTCATCACCGGCCGGTACCACTACACCGACTTCGAGGCCGCCTTCGACGACGCGGCCTCCGGCAAGAGCGGCAAGATCATCCTCGACTGGACTGCGGGAGCCTGACCCATGTTCGATTCCGTACGCGACGACGTCCGCGCCACCCTCGAAGAGATCCGCGCGGCCGGCCTGCACAAGCCCGAGCGGGTCATCGGCACCCCCCAGTCCGCGACCGTCGAGGTCACTGCCGGCGGCCGCCCCGGCGAGGTCCTCAACTTCTGCGCCAACAACTACCTCGGCCTCGCCGACCACCCGGACGTCGTCGCCGCCGCCCACGAGGCGCTCGACCGCTGGGGCTACGGCATGGCGTCGGTCCGCTTCATCTGCGGCACGCAGGAGGTGCACAAGGAGCTGGAGGCCCGCCTCTCGGCCTTCCTCGGCCAGGAGGACACGATCCTCTACTCCTCCTGCTTCGACGCCAACGGCGGCGTCTTCGAGACCCTCCTCGGCGCCGAGGACGCGGTCATCTCCGACGCCCTCAACCACGCCTCGATCATCGACGGCATCCGCCTCTCCAAGGCCCGCCGCTTCCGCTACGCCAACCGCGACATGGCCGACCTGGAGCAGCAGCTCAAGGAGGCCACCGAGGCCGGCGCCCGGCGCAAGCTGATCGTCACCGACGGCGTCTTCTCCATGGACGGGTACGTCGCCCCGCTCGCCGACATCTGCGACCTGGCCGAGCGCTACGACGCCATGGTCATGGTCGACGACTCGCACGCCGTCGGCTTCGTCGGCGCCGGCGGCCGCGGCACCCCCGAACTGCACGGGGTCATGGACCGCGTCGACATCATCACCGGCACCCTCGGCAAGGCCCTCGGCGGCGCCTCCGGCGGCTACGTCGCCGCCCGCGCCGAGATCGTCGCCCTGCTGCGCCAGCGCTCCCGCCCGTACCTCTTCTCCAACACCCTCGCCCCGGTCATCGCCGCCGCCTCCCTCAAGGTCCTCGACCTCCTGGAGTCCGCCGGCGACCTGCGCGACAAGCTCAACGCCAACACGGCGCTCTTCCGCAGCAGGATGACGGCGGAGGGCTTCGACATCCTCCCCGGCGACCACGCCATCGCCCCCGTGATGATCGGCGACGCCGCGGTCGCCGGAAAGATGGCCGAGCTGCTCCTGGAGCGCGGCGTCTACGTGATCGGCTTCTCCTACCCGGTCGTCCCGCAGGGCCAGGCCCGCATCCGCGTCCAGCTCTCGGCCGCCCACTCCACGGAGGACGTGAACCGCGCGGTGGACGCCTTCGTGGCGGCCCGGGCGGAGCTCGGCTCCTGATTCCAGGATCCAAGATCACGGATCCAAGATCACGGATCCAAGATCACGGATCCAAGATCACGGATCGTGGATCGTGGATCCAAGATCACGGATCGTGGATCCAAAATCCCAGGCCGCAGGCGTAAGCGCCGCCCCCGGCCTGGGACACTGGGCGCATGATCGAAGCAAGGCGGTTGCACATCCTCCGCGCGGTGGCCGACCACCGTACGGTCACTGCGGCGGCCGCCGCGCTGTACCTCACCCCCTCCGCCGTCTCCCAGCAGCTCGCCGCCCTGGAACAGGAGACGGGCCACCGGCTCGTCGACCGCAGTGCCCGAGGCGCGCGGCTCACTCCTGCCGGGGAGATCCTCCTCGGCCACGCCAACGCCGTCCTGGCGCAGCTGGAACGGGCGGAGGCGGAGCTGGCGGCGTACGGCTCCGGCGAGGCGGGCACCGTCACGGTGGCCGCGTTCGCCACCGGCATCGGCCTCGTCGTCGCCCCCGCCATCGCGGACCTCGCCACCACGGCACCCGGCATCCGGGTCAGGGTGCGGGACGCGGAGGGGGACGCGAGCCTCCTGATGGTGCTGGACCGGCAGGTCGACGTGGCCGTGGCCGTCGAGTACCGGGGAGCGCCGGGCGAGGACGACGACCGGCTCACCCGGGTCCCGCTCTACGCGGAGCCCTTCGACGTGGTCCTGCCGCCCGGCCACTCCTTCGTCGGCACCGAACGCATCGCGCTCGGCGACCTCGCCAAGGACGCCTGGGTCGGCCAGTCCACGGGCAACCCCTGCCATGACGTGACCGTCCTGGCCTGCGAGTACGCCGGGTTCGCCCCCCGTTTCGAGCACGTCTCGGACGACTTCCGCGCCGTCGTCGCGCTCGCCGCCGTCGGCGCGGGCGTGGCGCTCGTGCCCCGTTCGGCACTGCGCGGCATGGACCTCAGGGACGTCGCCATCCGTCCCGTCGACGGTGTCGCCCCCACGCGCCGCGTCTTCGCGGCCGTGCGCCGGGGCGCGGAGGAACACCCCCTCATCGCACCCGTCCTGACCGCCCTTCACACGGCCGCCGCCCTCGGCGCCGGAGAGCCGTGAGGGGCCCGGTACCGGCCCGCCGGCGCGGCAGCGTCTCCGAGAGCCGTACGGCCGGGGATTGGCCGGTTCTCCTCTGCCGTGTGGGGCGGGGGCGGCGCTTAATGGGGCTCCCGCGAGGCGCGGGGTGAGGGACGAGTGCAGGGGGAGCGCATGACCACCGCCGGGAGCCCCGGGGCGCCGCCGCCCGGCAATCCGCCCACGCCGCCGGCAGGGCCGCAGGCCGTACCGCCGCCGACGCCGCCGGCCCCTCCGCAGATGCCGCCGGCTCCTCCGCCGACGCCGTCGCTCATCCTTCCGCCGACGCCGCCGGCAAGCTCGGCACCGCCGCTGTTCCCGTCGCCGCCGCGTCCGAAGGAGGTCCTGAAGATCGGGGTCAGGGGCCGGATGCTCTGGGTGGGCGCGGCGGCCCTGCCGCTGCGGAACATCACCCGGGTCGAGGCACTGAGGCTCAAGCCCTTCCGGGGCACGTTCTTCGTCCGCTTCCTGAAGTGGCTGGCGATCACGGTCCTCGCCTACGTGCTGCTCGACGAGGCGGACGTCGGAGACGCGCGGATCGGGGAGAGCGGCAGTCCGGTCATCCTCGCCGCCGCGATCGGGCTGGCCGTCTTCCTCCTCACCGAACTGTTCCGACCGAAGAGGCCGGTGCTGGCCGTGGAGACGGCCGGCGGTTCCCTGGTGGTCGTGACCCTGCCCACCCTGGACGAGCTGCGGGTCGTCGCCGGGCAGATCGTCCACGCGATCGACCATCCGGAGGCCGAGTTCACGGCGGACGTCCACCAGTTGAACAACCACAACGGGGACGTCATCCACCAGCACGGCAAGTTCACCATGGGGAAGAAGCCGTGACCGAGTCGACGCGTCACACGGCTTGTCACGGTGACGTGGTCGACCGGGACGGGGACCACGACATCGGCATCCGGAAGGGCGGTGCCGCCCCCGACCGGCGCTTCGCGCCGTCGTGGGGGAGCTGACCGCCGAGCTCCGCGCCCTCGTCGGCCTAGACGGTCGCCGCCACGCGGGTCCCGGTGCCCCGGAGCAGCAGGGGGGTGGCCAGCAGGAGGGCGCCCGCGACGGCGAGGGCGGTGCGGGGGCCGGCGACGGCGCCGAGAAGGCCGCCCAGGGCCGTGATGGCGGCGATGGAGAGGCTCGCGCTGACCGACCAGGCGGCGAGGGTGCGGGCGAGGCGGGTGGGGTCCGTGTGGCGGAGACGACGGGTGGCGAGCAGGGGGTTGAAGACGCCGCAGGACGCCACCAGGCCGAGCTGCACGACCATCACCACCACCATGCCGGCGGCGCCGGACGGTACGAACGCGAGCCCCAGCGACCAGCAGGAGCGCAGTACTCCGGCGGTACGGAGCACGCGGGCGTCGCCGTACCGGGCCGCCAGCCGGGGCGCCAGGCGTGCGCCGACGAGCCCGCCGACGCACGGGGCCGCGAAGACGAGCCCGTACTGCCAGGGGGAGAGGCCGAGGTCGCGCAGGAGGAGGACGGCGAGGAGCGGCTCCGAGGCCATGATCAGGCCGTTGACCGCGATCGCGTTGAGGAAGAGCGGCCGCAGCACCGGGTGGCGCAGGATGTGGCGCCAGCCCTCCAGCAGGTCTCCGGCGCGCAGCCGTCCCTCCGGGCGCCGGGCGGGTTCCGGTTCCGTGCCGCCGACGGAGCGGATGCCCAGGGCGGAGAGGAGGTAGCTGCAGGCGTCGGCGAAGATCGTCGTCACCGGTCCGAGGAGTCCGATCGCGGCGCCGCCGAGCGGCGGCCCGGCCATCGAGGCCGTCCAGTTCGTCGCCTCGAAGCGGCTGTTGGCGACGAGGAGGTCCTCCGGCGGCAGGAGTCCCTTGAGGAAGGCGCCGCTCGCCGCCCGGAACGCGATGTCCGCCGTCGCGACGACCACCGAGACCACCATCAGCTGGGCGAAGCCCAGCCACCCGAGGAGGTACGCGACGGGAACGCTGGCCAGCGCCCCGAACCGCACCAGGTCCATCGCCATCATGACGGGCCGTTTCCGCCGGAACTCCACCCACGGCCCGAGCGGCACCGCGAGCACCGCCCCGACCGCCCGTCCCGTCGCCGCCAGCGCGGCCACCTGGGCCGGGCCCGAGTCCAGCACGACCACCGCGAGCAGTGGAAAGGCACCGAAGCCGAGCCAGGTGCCGTACGTGCTCACCGCGTACGCGGCCCACAGGCGTCCGAACCGCCGCCCCAGTGCCCTCCGCGCCGCCATCCTCGTCCCGCCCGCCCTCTCCGCCCCGACCGAGCCGTCGACTCTACCTGCGGCGGCCCTCGCCGCCGGCGGCCGGATCGTGAGCGGCGCCGCCGCCCCCTCGAACGTGGTCCTCGCCGCTCCCGAGGGCGGCGAGGTGCGCGTCGCGGCGTCGCGGGCCGCCCGCCCGGGCCGTGGGCCCGTCCAGGCGGCCCGGGCCGCCTCAGTCCGCCGAGCGGTGCCAGCCGACGGGGGTGACGCGGGAGGCGTCCGGGGGGACGGCCTCGTCGAAGAGGGTCCGGCCCTCGTCGTCCAGGACCCGGATGCGGGTCGCGTACACCCCGCGTCCGACGGGGCGGGCGGCGGTGGCGTAACGGAAGCGGAGACGGAGGAGGGGCGGCGCGGAGGGCGGGAGGACGGCGGTGAGCCGGTGCCAGCGGCGGCCGGACCAGCCGGACGCCGTGCCGTCCGGGTGGTCGCGTTCCTCCGCCGGCCGGTCGAGCGGGGCGGTGCGGAAGGGGACGGGGCGCCAGTCCGCGAGGCCGTCGGGCGCCGCCTCCAGGACCAGGGGGTCGGTGGCCGGCGCGGTGTCCCACCAGAGGAGGCAGGTGAGGCGGGCCGTGCCCGGTCCCGTCGCGGGGAGGGTGAGGGTCGCGTCGGCGGGCGCGTCCATGCCGGAGAACCAGGCCGTGGGGCCCGTGCCGGCCGGGGGGCGTACGGGGATCGCCCGGGCGAGGCGGTTGGCGGCGGCCACCCGGGGCGCCGAGCCGGCGCGCCAGGTGCGGACGGGGTGCACCGAGTTGGCGAGGAGGACGAGGAACGCGTCGGTCTCCGGGTCGAGGACGAGGCTGGTGCCGGTGAAGCCGGTGTGTCCGGCGGTGCGCGGACCGGAGAGGGCGCCCATGTACCAGCGCTGGTCCAGTTCGAAGCCGAGGCCGTGCGCGTGGCCGGGGAAGTCCTGGTTGACGTCGGTGAGGAGGAGGTCCACGGAGGCGGGGGAGAGGATGCGGGCGGAGCCGTACGCGCCGCCGTCGAGGAGGGTGCGGGCCAGGACGGCGAGGTCGCGGGCGCGGGAGAAGACGCCGGCGTGACCGGCGACGCCACCCATGGCGTACGCGTTCTCGTCGTGGACCTCGCCCCACACCATGCCCCGGTCGAGGCGCGCCCACGGCCGGCGGGCGTCCTCGGTGGCGGCGGTCTCCGCCCGCCAGGAGAGCGGGGGGACGAAACGCGTGCGGTGCATCCCGAGTGGAGCGGTGATCTCGTCGTGGAGCAGTGTCTCCAGGCCGTGACCGGTGATCCGTTCCAGGAGCAGGTGCAGCGCGACGAGGTTGAGGTCCGAGTAGCGGTACGCCGTCCCCGGTGGCGCGACCGGCGCCTCCTCCCACAGCATCCGCAGCCGCCCCTCCCGGTCCGGCGCGTCGTACAGCGGCAGCTCCGCCCGCAGCCCCGAGGTGTGGCCGAGCAGCTGCCGGACCGTGATCCCCGCCTTCCCCGCCCGGCCGAACTCCGGCAGGTACGCGGCGACCCGCTCCCCGAGCTCCAGCGCGCCCCGCTCCACCTGGCGCACGGCGAGGATCGCGGTGAAGAGCTTGGTCAGCGACGCCACGTCGAAGACCGTGTCCGGGGTCATCGGGATCCGCGCCCGCGGGGCGAGCCCGACGGCCGTGTCGTTCTCCTCGTCGTACGCGGCCCAGCGCGCCGCCCACCCGACCGCCCGGTGCAGCGCCACCGTCCCGCCCCGCCCGGCGAGCAGGACGGCCCCCGCGCACCACGGATGCACGGGGGACGGGCCGAGGAAGCGGCCCAGCTCCCCGGTCATCGCGTCCAGCTCCCGGCCCAGCAGCCCGGCCTCCTCCGCCGTGCCCCACCGCAGCGCTCCGGCCCTCTCGGTGGCCCCACGTCCCGCCCCGCCCATCCGTCCGCCTCCCGGTACTCGGTCCCGCCCGCACACGCACACGCACACGCACCCGCACACGCACCCGCACACGCCGCACGCACACCGCCGCCCACGCACGGCCCGCACGTACACCCCCACCCTCCCCGACCCGGCCCCTCCGCGCCCGCACCGAACCCCCGTCGTCCTCCGTCGTCCCCCGTCGTCCCCCCGTCGTCTCCTCGCCGTCCCCTCGTCAAAGAATCTGACGATCCATCAGAAAACCTCTTCCCTCCACCGCCCCGCTGCGGCATCCTGCCGCCCATGGAGACGGAGCTGAGTCGCACACTGGGGATCGAGCACGCCATCTTCGGCTTCACGCCCTTCCCCGCGGTCGCCGCCGCCCTCAGTCGGGCCGGCTGTTTCGGAGTCCTGGGCGCGGTCCGCTACACCGCCCCCGACGACCTCGCCCGCGACCTCGACTGGATGCAGGAGCACACCGACGGGCGGCCCTACGGGCTCGACGTCGTGATGCCCGCCAAGAAGGTCGAGGGCGTCAGCGAGGCCGACGTCGAGGCCATGATCCCCGCGGGGCACCGGGAGTACGTCCGGTCGGTCCTCGCCAAGCACGGCGTGCCCGAACTCGCCGAGGGCGAGGCCTCGGGCTGGCGGATCACCGGCTGGATGGAGGAGGTCGCCCGCGGCCAGCTCGACGTGGCCTTCGACTACCCCGTCAAGCTGCTCGCCAACGCCCTCGGCTCCCCGCCGCCGGACGTCGTCGCCCGCGCGCACGAGCACGGCGTGCTCGTCGCCGCGCTCGCCGGCAGCGCCCGGCACGCCCGCCGGCACGCCGAGGCGGGCATCGACATCGTCGTCGCCCAGGGGTACGAGGCCGGCGGCCACACCGGAGAGATCGCCTCCATGGTGCTCACCCCGGAGGTCGTGGACGCCGTCTCGCCGCTCCCCGTGCTCGCCGCCGGCGGCATCGGCGGCGGCGAGCAGATCGCCGCCGGACTCGCGCTCGGCGCCCAGGGCGTGTGGCTGGGCTCGATCTGGCTCACCACCACCGAGGCCGAGCTCCACTCGCGCGCCCTCACCGCGAAGCTGCTCGCCGCCGGTTCCGGCGACACCGTCCGCTCCCGGGCGCTCACCGGCAAGCCGGCCCGGCAGCTCCGCACCGAGTGGACCGACGCCTGGGAGGATCCGGCCGGGCCGGGCCCGCTGCCGATGCCGCTCCAGGGCCTGCTGGTCGCGGAGGCCGTGTCCAGGATCCAGAAGTACGAGGTCGATCCGCTGCTCGGCACCCCCGTCGGGCAGATCGTCGGCCGGATGAACTCCGAGCGCAGCGTCCAGCAGGTCGTCGACGAGCTGACCCGGGGGTTCGAGAAGGCAGTCGACCGGATCAACCGGATCGCCGGAAGGAGCGAGTCGTGAGCGACACGGGTGCCCCCAACGGCTTCTGGGCCCAGGCGGCCGCCGACCCGGACCGTACGGCGCTGGTGGCGCCGGACGGCGAGGAGTGGTCCGCGGGCCGGCTGCTGGCCGCCGCCAACCGCATGGTGCACGGGCTGCGCGCGGCCGGTCTCGAACGCGGTGACTCCTTCGCCGTCGTCCTGCCCAACGGCGTCGAGTTCTTCACCGCCCATCTCGCCGCCACCCAGGCCGGGTTCTACCTCGTCCCGGTCAACCACCACTTCGTCGGCGCGGAGATCGCCTGGATCGTCGCCGACTCCGGCGCCAAGGTCCTCATCGCCCACGAGCGCTTCGCCGAGGCGGCCGGCACCGCCGCCGACGAGGCCGGGCTCGCGACGAGCCACCGGTACGCCGTCGGTACGGTCCCCGGCTTCCGCCCGTACGCCGAACTCCTCGACGGCCGGCCGGAGTCGGCACCCGGCGACCGGACGCTCGGCTGGGTCATGAACTACACCTCGGGCACCACGGGACGCCCCCGCGGCATCCGGCGCCCGCTGTCCGGCCGGCTCCCCGAGGAGTCCCATCTCGGCGGCTTCCTCGGCATCTTCGGCATCCGGCCCTTCGACGCGAACGTGCACCTCGTCTGCTCGCCGCTCTACCACACGGCCGTCCTCCAGTTCGCGGCCGCCTCGCTCCACATCGGGCACCCGCTGGTCCTCATGGACAAGTGGGCCCCGGAGGAGATGCTGCGGCTGATCGACGCGTACGCCTGCACCCACACCCACATGGTCCCCACCCAGTTCCACCGGCTCCTCGCCCTCCCCGAGGAGACCCGCGAGCGGTACGACGTGAGCTCGATGCGGCACGCCATCCACGGCGCCGCGCCCTGCCCCGAACACGTCAAGCGGGCGATGATCGCCTGGTGGGGCGGGTGCGTGGAGGAGTACTACGCGGCCAGCGAGGGCGGCGGAGCCTTCGCCACCGCCGAGGAGTGGCTGAAACGGCCCGGCACGGTCGGCCGCGCCTGGCCGATCAGCGAGCTCGCGATCCTCGACGACGACGGCGCCCCGCTCCCGCCCGGCGAACTCGGCACCGTCTACCTGAAGATGAACACCGGCGGCTTCCAGTACCACAAGGACGAGGCCAAGACGGCGAAGAGCCGCGTCGGCGACTTCTTCACCGTCGGCGACCTCGGCCATCTCGACGAGGACGGCTACCTCTACCTCCGCGACCGCAAGATCGACATGATCATCTCCGGCGGCGTGAACATCTACCCCGCCGAGATCGAGGCCGCGCTCCTCGCCCACCCCGCCGTCGCCGACGCCGCCGCCTTCGGCGTCCCGCACGCCGACTGGGGCGAGGAGGTGAAGGCGGTCGTCGAGACCGCCGAGGGGTACGAGGAGGGCCCGGCGCTCGCCGAGGAGATCCTGGCCCGCTGCGCCGACCACCTGGCGGGCTTCAAGCGCCCGAAGTCGCTCGACTTCATCGCCGTGATGCCCCGCGACCCCAACGGCAAGCTCTACAAGCGCCGGCTGCGCGACCCGTACTGGGAGGGGCACGAGCGGCCCCTGTGACGGCGCGCCCCCGGGCGGTACGGACGCGAGGCCGGTTGGAGGGTCCCGGGCGGGGCAGACGCGGAGGCGGACCGCCCGGGTGACCGGCAGGCGGCCGACCGCGACGGAAGGGGCCCGTGATGGACGGGATCGTGCTGCTGCGCGAGGACCACAAGCCGTGGAGAAGCTCTTCGAGGAGTTCGAGCGCGCCGGAGAGCCCACTGGATGTCCCGAGCGCCGACGAGTGATCCCGGATCCCGGATCCCGGATCCCGGATCCCGGATCCCGGATCCCGGATCCATGATTCTGGATCCATGATCCGCGGCCGGGGCCGACGCCGCGCGCGACCGGCCCGACGGCCGGCACCCGGCTCGTCGGCCGAGCCGCGTTTCGGGTGCGACGGTGGCGGCAAGTCGCGGGACATGACCTTCATCAAGGCCCGTGCGGCCCGTTGACGGCGTTCCCGGCCGTGCCCCACCCGCACCCCGAGCCCCCACGGACCCCGCGTCACAGGGAGGCGGACGTCATGACCAGCACACCGAGCAATCCCGGCCCGAGCAACCCCGACCCGAACCCCCGCCAGAGCCCCTGGCACGCCACCGGCGACGGTGCCGCCGGAGGCGTCCACCCGGGCGAGACGCCCCCGGCGGAGTCCGGTACGGGAACGGCGACCGGACCGTACCGGCCGCTCAGCCGTGGCTGGACGAAGGGCCCCCTCCTGGTGATGTGGGTGGTGGTCGTCCTCTGCGCCCTGTTCTTCCTCGCGTACGCGATCATCCTCGCGACCGACTGACTGACCAAGGGAGCCCCGCCATGGCCCGCGCCGACCAGCCGACCACGCCCGGCGACCAGGACGGAAGCCGCGCCGACGACGTCTACCAGCCCGCCCACTCCGACGTGGCCGACCGCCCCTCCGGCGAGTTCGATCCGGAGAACGCGCTCGCGACCGACCCCCTGGACGACATGAGCGCCCCCGGATACTCCCCGCCCGAACGCCCCCTGGGCGTCACCCGCCATGGCACCACGCAGCGGGAGCAGCAGGAGGGCGAACCGCTCGACGCCCGGCTGCGCCAGGAGGAGCCGGAGGGCCGGCCGCCCGCGGGCGACGGCATCGGAGACCTGCCGGAAGGAGCCGGAGAGCCCGTAGACGACGAGGCCGGGGCCACCCGGGCGGGCCGGCTGGCCCCGTACGCCGCGGGACCGGGCCACATCGACAGGGCGGTGGCCCGCGACGTCGGGCCCGACGACGGCGCCGCCCCGGCCGAGGAGGCGGCGATGCACGTCGACACGGCGGTGGACGGCGCCGAGGACGGGCCGGACGACTGACGCCCGCCTCAGGGCTCCGGCAGCCGCTCCACCGTGCCCCGGATGGCCCCGCCCGCCTCCTCGCCGAGCCGCTTCAGCGCCGGGGAGACGGTCGCCGACCTCGCGCACCGCCCGCCGCACCGCCTTCGACCGTGCCCCGGGTGGCTTCCCGGCCCGGCGGCGTTCTCCCGTGCGTGGCGGTCGCCGCCCGCGTGGAAGAAGCCGAGGTCGATGAAGCGTGTCGCCCGGCCGAGCACCCGGTCCCGGCATGGTCCGCACAGGGTCAGGTCGCGTGCGACGGCGCGGCGCAGCCGGGGGAGGGCCCGGGCGGTCCGCCGTGTCCGTGCCGACGGCCTGGAAGTGGCCGCCGACTACGCCGAGGCTGACGGCACGGTTCTCCAGGGCCCGTCCCCCCGGCTCCCTGGACGACCGACCGGCGCCGCCCGCTTCTCGCCGCCATCCACCCCTGGAGCACCCCGCCCCCTCCCCAGGCGCGCCCCCGTCACACCTCCGGGCCGGCGGTTTCGCCGCCGGCCCGGTCCCGATGAGGGGGTCAGTGCTTCATGGCGTCCTTCCCCTTCTCACCGGCCTGCCTCGCGTCGGCCGCAGCCTGCTCGGCCTTGCCCTTCATCTCCATGGACGTGTTGCCCACGGCCTTGCCCGTGGCCTCCTTGGCCTTGCCCTTGGCGTTCTTCGCCATGTTCTTGGCTTTCTTGCCGCCGGCCATGTCCGCTCACCTCGGAACCTGTGTTCGGGTCGCGCCGGTACTCCGCGATTACTGCGTCTACCCCGGATCCGGCCGGTCACGCACGGGTCGCCCGCGCGCCCGTGAGGGCGGGCAGCAGGGCGGCCTCCTCGCGCGCGAAGTGGGCCTCCAGGTCGTCCGCCAGCCGGTCGAGCTCGGCGCGCAGGCGGTCCGGGGGTGTGTCCGAGGGCGTGTCCGAGGTGAGCAGGGCCTCCAGCGTGGTCAGCGTGCGGGCGACCGTCCGGTGCTCCTCCCGCATCCGCTCCAGCTCCTCGGCCAGGTGCGGGAACTGCTCCTGGAGGAGGTCGAAGACGCCGTCCTCGCCGGTGTGGTGGGTGTGCAGGGCGCCGCAGAAGGCGAGGCAGTGGCGGGCGAGTTCCCCTTCGAGCCGGGGGGTGCCGGTGCGCGCGTGCCGGCGGAGCGCGGCCAGTTCGGCGCGCAGTTCGTCGTGGACCTTCACCAGGTGGGCGGCTATCGCGGCGTGCCGTGACGGGTCGGCGATGCCGGTGGTGCGGCGCAGGGCGACGACCGGGATCGGTCGCGTGGTGCCGGCCTGGTAGGCGGCGAACGCCGGGTCGCGGCGGGCCTGTTCGGCGTAGAGGCGGTCGCGTTCCACGCCCTCGGCGGCCACCGCCTCCGCCTCGAAGCGGTCGACCGTCCCGTCCGGCGTGCCGAGCTCGACGGTCACGCGCGGTTCGGCGCGCACGTTGTGGAACCAGGCGGGGTGCCGGGGTGCCCCGCCGTTCGACGCGAAGACCAGCAGCCGCGCCCCGTCCCGTACGTACACCACCGGGGTGGTGTGCTCCCGGCCGCTGCGGGCTCCCCGGGTGGTGAGCAGGAGGAGGTCGGCGCCCTCGAACATGCCGCCGACCCGGCCGCCGTTGCCCCGGAACTCCTCGATGACCTGCTGATTGAACGCGGACATGGCTGTGCCCTCCGGTAGCATCGATCACGACAGATCTATTTGCTTTGAAAGCAAAGCTAAATCGGAGGGTTCAGGGTGTCAACCGAGCGCGAGGGGAGCGGGGCCGCCGGACCGGACGTCGACGACGCCGTCCGTACGCTGCTGCTGCTCATGCCCCGGATGGTGGGGCGGGTCAAGCGCATCAAGGTGCCGGAGGAGCTGGCGTCGCTGACGCTGGCGCCCCGTCACCTCTCCCTGCTCGCCTATCTCCTCTTCGACGGCCCCCAGAGCGTCAACGAACTGGCCGCGCTGCTGGGGGTCGCGCCCACCACCGTCAGCCTGATGGTGGGGGACCTCGCGAAGAAGGGGGTCCTGGAACGGCACGAGGACCCCGCCGACCGCCGGCGGAAGATCGTGTCGATCGCGGAGGAGCGCCGGAGCGCCATCGACGGCTGGCTCGGCCGCAGCGCCGGCGCCTGGCGAGCGGCCCTGGCCCCCCTGGGACCGGCCGAACGGCGGATGTTCATCGACACCCTCGCCGCGTACGAGCACGGTCTGGCCGACGCAGAAGAATGACGGAAACGGGCCGCGGCCTCCCACGGCGGGAGCCGAGGCCCCTCAGGGCAGGAAGAAGATGATGAGTTCGAGCACCAAGGCGTTGACCCGGGAGTGGACCACGTGGGGGCCGGTGGTGGCTCTGCTTGCGCTGGTCTTCGCCTGGGGGCGTGACCTACCGGGCCTCGCCGTGGTCCTCGTCGCGCTCTGCCTCGTCGCCGCGGTGCTCGCCGCCGTCCACCACGCGGAGGTGATCGCCCACCGGGTCGGCGAACCCTTCGGCTCGCTCGTCCTGGCCGTCGCCGTCACCGTCATCGAGGTCGGACTCATCGTCAGCCTCATGGCGGGAGGCGGCGAGAAGACGGCGACCTACGCCCGCGACACCGTCTTCGCCGCCGTCATGATCACCTGCAACGGCATCGTCGGCCTCTCGCTCCTCGTCGCCGCGCTCCGCAACCGGGTCGCGGTCTTCAACGCCGAGGGCTCCGGCGGCGCGCTCGCCACGGTCTGCACCCTCGCCACCATGACGCTGGTGCTCCCCACCTTCACCACCAGCCACCCCGGCCCGGAGTTCTCCACCGCCCAGCTCGCCTTCGCCGCCGTCGCCTCGCTCTGCCTGTACGGCGTCTTCGTCGCCGTGCAGACGGTCCGCCACCGCGACTACTTCCTCCCCGTCACCCCCGAGGGCCAGGAGTGCTCGGAGGACGACCACGCCGACCCGCCGACCAAGGCCGCCATGTGGACCAGCCTCGGCCTGCTCCTCGTCGCGCTCGTCGCCGTCGTCGGCAACGCCAAGGTGATCTCCCCGACCATCGAGGACGGCGTGCAGTCCGCCGGTCTGCCCAAGGCCGTCGTCGGTGTCGTCATCGCCCTGATGGTCCTGCTGCCCGAGACGCTCGCCGCCGTGCGGGCAGCCCGCCGCAACCGCGTGCAGACCAGCCTCAACCTCGCCTACGGCTCCGCGATCGCCAGCATCGGCCTCACCATCCCGGCGATCGCGCTCGCCTCCGTCTGGCTGTCCGGACCCCTGGTGCTCGGCCTGGGCCCCCTCCACATGGTCCTGCTCGCCCTCACCGGTGTGGTGAGCGCCCTGACCGTGGTGCCCGGACGGGCTACGCTCCTCCAGGGCGGCGTCCACCTCGCGATCTTCGCCGCCTTCGTCTTCCTCTCGTTCAGTCCCTGATCGTTCGGTCCCTGACCGGGACGACGGGGACCCTCAGTCCCTGATCCGCACCACCTTCAGCGCGGGCGAGCGCAGGATGTCCCTCTCGCAGAACCGGGAGGTCACCCAGCGCTCGCCCGCGTACAGCTTCGTCTGGTCGCCGTAGTGCGGCGAGGCCGGGTTCGAGGACTGGGAGTACGTGAGCAGGGTGCGCGCCACCGGGCAGCGCCCGCCGTCCCAGCCGACCGCCTGGACGTGGCTCGTGCCGTGCGCGACCTCGACGTAACCGCCGCCCGCCGCGTTCCACACCGCCTCCGTCTTGTTCCAGACGCCCAGCGACTCCGTCCCTCCGCTCACCGGGATCCGCTCCCCGCCGCGCACCACGAACTGGTGGTCGCGCAGCGGCGCGTCCAGCGCGATCCCCGCCGTACGCAGCTCCGCCACCGCGTCCGCCAGCGCCTTGGCGAAGCCGGCCGAGCCCGTGTCGAGCCCGCGCGGGGTCCGGACCGGGTCCGCCGCCGAGAACGGCACCTTCCACTGCTGCGTCGCCGGCACCGAGGCCGTGAACTTCCGCCAGAACCGGTCGAAGAGCAGCGCGCCCCGGCTGTCCGAGTCCATCGTGCGGTCCCAGCCCGCGAGCACCCGGCAGGCCTCGGGGTCGGCGGGCAGGGCCGCCGGGCAGGCCCCGGCCACGTCCGCCGCCGCCATGTCCGCCGCCGGCACCCGGTTGGCGAACTGCTGCCGCTGGAGGTCGGCCACCGTCAGGCGGCCCCGCGCGGCCATCCCGGCCACGTCCTCGATCCCGCCCCGGGTCCGCAGCGAACGCGGGGTCGCGAGGGTCCCGAAGACCCGCTCGTACCCGGTCAGCGGCCGTTCCGCGTTGGTCAGCCAGGCGCTGTCGTTGGAGTTCACGGCGTACGGCGCGTCCTGGAGCACCGGCATCCGCGACGGCCCGAAGACCCCGGGCTGCACCGCGTCCGGGTCCGAGCCGAGCGCGCACTCCGCCCGTGAGCCGTCGAGGACGGCGACGCCCGAGGCCGGGTAGACGACCCGGCCGAGCGGGGTGGAGCAGCGCTCCGCCAGCTCGTCGGTGATCCGGGGCAGCACCTGGGACTGGCCGAAGAAGGTGTGCCCGGCGGAGTCCGCGGCGACCGTGTTCACCCACGGAAGGCCCTGGGTGCGGCGCAGCGTCTCGGCGACGTCCCGGGTGGAGCGGGCCTTGGCGAATCCGAGCGCCGTGTCGGAGCCGCGCAGGTTGGCCGCGTTCGGGTCGTTCAGCGCGTACGCGGTGGTCGCCGTCCACGGCAGCGGCAGGCTCGCGCCGAGCCCGCCGGTGACCGGGCCGTACCGCGTCCACCACTGGGTACGGGTCACCGGCGTGCCGTCCCGGTCCGCCACCGTGACCGTCCGCGCCGTCATCCGCTCCGGCTTCCCGTCCACCAGGTACGCGGTCGGGTCGCCCGGGACCAGCGTGAGCTGGTGCAGGTTCATCGGCACGCCGGTGGCCACCGTGTGGCTCCAGGCGACCTTGTCGTTGAAGCCGATGTTGACGACGGTGGTGCCCAGCAGCGAGGCGCCGGAGACGTTCAGCTCGCCGGGGATCGTCTGCTGCGACTGCCAGAACCGGCGGCCGCCCTGCCACGGGTAGTGCGGGTTGCCGAGCAGCAGCCCCCGCCCGTTCGCCGTCGTCGCGCCCGAGAACGCGACCGCGTTGGAGCCCATGGTGGCGTTCTCCGCCGCGAACAGCGCCCGCGCCGCCTCCGCCGTACGCTCCGGATCGATGTCCCCGGTCTGCGAGGCGTCCCCGGTCTGCGAGGCGGGCGCGGCCGGCGGGCGGGCGGCCGCGATGCCGTCGACCGCGCGGCCCTGTCCGCCCAGCACCGAGACGGCGAAGCCGCGCCGGGCCACGTCCAGGGTCGTCACCGGGCGGACCCACGCGGCGCCCGCGCAGGCCGGATCGGTGACCTCGTTCCTCCGCAGCCAGGCGTTGTACCCGGCCGCCCACCCGCGCATCAGCTCCTTCAGGTCACGGCTCGGACCCGCCGGGGCCGGGGCGCGCAGGAGCTCCTCGACGGTGCCCGCCTCCTTCACGCCCCGGAAGTACAGGTCGCTGGAGAGGTTGGAGGTCGCCGAGGAGAGCGAGCCGTCCGGCGCCGCGGAGGCGCCGAAGTGGCGCGAGCGCTCGCCGTTCACGGTGACGAAGCCGTCGGCGAGCACGCACACCTGGTCGGCGGCCTGCGCCCAGCCCGTGCCGAAGCCCAGGCCGGCGTAGTCCTGGGCGAGGATGTGCGGCACGCCGTACTCGGTGTACCGGATGACGGCGCTCAGCCCCCGGTCGGACGGCCGGTGCGCCCGGTCCGGGCCGCCGGTCCCGGCCGCCGCCGATCCGGGCAGCAGGCCCGCGGTGACGGCGGCGAGCGCGGCGCCCGCCAGCGCCAGGCGTCCCGGGGAACGGCGGGGGATGAGGGTGCGGATGCGCAAGGTGCCTCCCAACGAGCCTGCGGGCGGAGCCGGTTGGGCCATCCAGTCAGCAAGCGCTCGCTCTGTCAACATGCCGTTCGGTATCCGAGGCCGGGAGGGATCCGGTCAGCTCGCCGCAGGGCCGCGGTACTTGACCCGCCGCACCACCGCGCAGAGGATCCAGCCATGGAACGAGGACTCCTCACCCGCACCGTCGACGGCGTGCTGCGCGCCAGCGCCGACCGCGTCCCCGGCCGGACCGCGCTGCGGTACGCGGACCGCGCCTGGACCTACGCCGAGCTGGACGCCGCCGTCTCCACCGCCGCGGCCGTGCTGCGCCGCGAGCCGGGACTCGTGCCCGGCGCCCGCGTGGCCACCTACGGGCACAACTCCGACGCCTATCTGATCGCCTTCCTGGCCTGCGCCCGCGCCGGGCTCGTCCACGTCCCCGTCAACCACCACCTGACCGGCGACGACCTCGCCTACCTCCTGGACCAGTCGGGGAGTTCCCTCGTCCTCGCCGATCCCGGGCTGGCCGACCGGATCCCCGCCGGCGTACGGGTCCGGGCCCTGCGGGACGCGCCCGGCTCGCTCCTCGACGCGCTCGCGGACCCGGAGCCGTACGACTCCGACAGCGATCCCCGCGATCTCGTGCAGCTGCTGTACACCTCGGGCACCACCGCCCTCCCCAAGGGCGCGATGATGACCCACCGGGCGCTCGTCCACGAGTACGCCAGCGCGATCGAGGCGCTCGGGCTCGCCGAGGACGACCTGCCCGTGCACGCGCTGCCGCTCTACCACTCCGCCCAGACGCACGTCTTCCTGCTGCCCTACCTGGCGGTCGGCGCGGAGAGCACCCTCCTCGAAGGGCCCGACCCGGAGGCCCTGTTCGGGCTCGTCGAGGAGGGGTGCGCGGACAGCCTCTTCGCCCCGCCGACCGTGTGGATCGCCCTCGCCAACCACCCGGGCTTCGAGAAGCGGGACCTGTCCGCGCTGCGCAAGGCGTACTACGGCGCCTCGATCATGCCCGTGCCCGTCCTGGAGCGGCTGCGCGGACACCTTCCCGGGCTCGCCTTCTTCAACTGCTTCGGCCAGTCCGAGATCGGTCCGCTCGCCACCGTCCTCGGCCCCGACGAGCACGAGGGCCGGATGGACTCCTGCGGCCGGCCCGTCCGGCACGTCGAGGCCCGGGTCGTCGACGAGGACGGCGCGGACGTCCCCGACGGCACCCCCGGCGAGATCGTCTACCGCTCCCCGCAGCTCTGCGAGGGGTACTGGGCCAAGCCGGAGGAGACCGCCGCGGCCTTCCGCGACGGCTGGTTCCGCTCCGGCGACCTCGCCGTCCGCGACGCCGACGGCTACCTGACCATCGTCGACCGGGTGAAGGACGTCATCAACTCCGGCGGGGTGCTGGTCGCCTCCCGCCAGGTCGAGGACGCCCTCTACACCCACCCCGCGGTCGCCGAGACGGCCGTCATCGGCCTTCCCGACGACCACTGGATCGAGGCGGTCACCGCGGTCGTCGTCCCGCGCGGCGAGGTCACCGAGGACGAACTCCTCGCCCACGCGCGGCAGTCGCTCTCCTCCTTCAAGGCCCCGAAGCGGATCGTCTTCGCCGACGCCCTGCCCCGCAACGCCAGCGGCAAGATCCTCAAGCGGGAGCTGCGGGACCGGTACGCGGGCGCCTGACCCGCCGGCTCAGCGCCGCCGCAGCACCTCCGCGACCCGGGAGAACCCGTCCGCGCCGTGGCCGAGCGCCACGGTGCGGCGGGCCAGCCCCTCGATCGCCCGCATCACGCCCGAGTCGATGGCGTGCGCCTCCGCGGCGTGCACCACGTGCGCCATCGTCGACACCCCGGACGTCAGCGGGTTGATCGCGCCGGAGTAGGTGCCGTCCTCCACGTCCCCGGCGAACTCGTCGAAGAGCGGCGGCAGGATCCGCGCGATCCCGGCCGCGAACGGCGCCAGTTCACGCGGCGACACGCCCTCGGCCCCGGCCAGTGCCAGCGCGTGCACGAAGCCGGCCATCGACGTCCAGAAGACGTCGAGCAGCGCGATGTCGAAGGCCGCCGCCCGGCCCACGTCCTCGCCGAGGTGGGTGTGGACGCCGCCGAGCGCGTCGAGTACCGCCCGGTGCTCCTCGTACGTCGCGGCGGGGCCGCTGTAGAGGAAGACACCGTCCGGCGAGCCGATCGTGCCGGCCGGCGTCATGATGGCGCCGTCGACGTAGCGGACGCCGTGCTCCCCGGCCCACCGCCCGGTGTCCCGCGCCCGCTCGGGCGTGTCGGCGGAGAGGTTGACGAGGGCGCGGCCCTTGAGCGCGGTCTCGACCGCGGCCTGGCGCAGCACCGCGTCCGTGGCGTCGTAGTTGACCAGGCAGATCACGGTCAGCGGGCTCGCCGCGACCGCCTCGGCGGCGCTCGCCGCGACGGACGCGCCGCGCTCGGCCAGGTCGCCCTCCCGGCCGGGCGTACGGTTCCACACCGTGGTGCGGACACCGGCCGCGAGGAAGGCGCCGGCCAGGGCGCGGCCCATCGGGCCGAGCCCGAGGACGGTGACGGCGGGCTGCCGGAGGGCGGGTTCCTGGGCGGACGAAGGGGTGACGGACATGCGGGAACTCCTGTGCAGAGAACGCGGAATAGGGTGGGTACGGCGACGTGACGCGGCACACCGGCCGCACACGGATGGGGGAGGGACGAGATGGCACGCATCCGCCTCGACGAGGGCGAAGGCGGGACCTGCGGCGTGGCCGCCGCGGTCTCGGTGATCGACGGCAAGTGGAAGACCACGCTGCTGTGGCTGCTCGAATCGGGGCCGCACCGGCCCGGCGCACTGCGCCGGAAGGTGCCGGGGATCAGCGAGAAGGTGCTGACCCAGGCCCTGCGCGAGATGGAGGAGGACGGACTCGTGCACCGTGAGACGCACGACGTCGTGCCGCCCAAGACCGTCTACTCGCTGACCGAGCAGGGTCTCGCGCTCTCGCTCGTGCTGGCCCCGCTCTCCGACTGGGGCCACGGACACCTCGACCGTCTGGCCGAGGCGCGACGCGCTGCCTCCTGACTCACTCCCTCCGGATCCGTGAGGCGCCGTTCCTGTGGACGTCCTCACTCTCTCCCGGGCCCCGGACGGCGACAAGTACCCACAAAAAAGTGGGTACTCGGCACCGTCCGGGGCGGTGGACGGTCAGTCCTTCCGCAGGTCGACGATCCGCTTGATCTTGCCCACCGACCGCTCCAGGGTCTCCGGGTCCACCACCTCGACCGCGACCGAGACGCCGATGCCGTCCTTGACCGCCCGCCCGATCGCCCGCGCCGCCTCCGCCCGCTCCTCGGGCGTGGCGTCGGCGCGCGCCTCCGCCCGCACCGTGAGCGCGTCGAGCCGGCCCTCACGGGTCAGGCGCAGCTGGAAGTGCGGGGCCACGGCGGGCGTCCGCAGCACGATCTCCTCGACCTGGGTCGGGAAGAGGTTCACGCCGCGCAGGATGACCATGTCGTCGCTGCGGCCGGTCACCTTCTCCATCCGCCGGAAGGCGGGCCGCGCGGTACCGGGGAGCAGCCGGGTCAGGTCCCGGGTGCGGTAACGGATCACCGGCATGGCCTCCTTGGTGAGCGAGGTGAAGACCAGTTCCCCCTCCTCGCCGTCCGGCAGGACCTCGCCCGTGACCGGGTCCACGATCTCGGGGTAGAAGTGGTCCTCCCAGATGTGCAGGCCGTCCTTGGTCTCCACGCACTCCTGCGCCACCCCCGGCCCCATCACCTCCGACAGGCCGTATATGTCGACCGCGTCGATGGCGAACCGCTCCTCGATCTCCTGGCGCATCGCCTCCGTCCACGGCTCCGCCCCGAAGACGCCCACCTTGAGCGAGGTCGACCGCGGGTCCACGCCCTGGCGTTCGAACTCGTCGAGCAGCGTCAGCATGTAACTGGGCGTCACCATGATGATCTCGGGCTCGAAGTCCTGGATCAGCTGTACCTGGCGGGCCGTCATGCCGCCGGAGGCCGGGATCACCGTGCAGCCGAGCCGCTCGGCGCCGTAGTGCGCCCCGAGGCCGCCGGTGAACAGGCCGTAGCCGTAGGCCACGTGGACCCGGTGACCCGGACGGGCGCCGGCCGCGCGCAGCGAGCGCGCCACCACGTCGGCCCAGACCTCCAGGTCGCCCTCCGTGTAGCCGACGACCGTCGGCCGGCCGGTGGTGCCGCTGGAGGCGTGGATCCGGCGGATCCGGGACCGGTCGACCGCGAACATCCCGAAGGGGTAGTGGTCGCGCAGGTCCGCCTTGGTGGTGAGGGGGAAGCGGGCCAGGTCGGCGAGCGAGCGGCAGTCGTCCGGGTGCACCCCGGCCGCGTCGAAGGCGCGCCGGTGGAAGTCCACGTGCGCGTACGCGTGCCGCAGCGTGCTCCGCAGCCGCTCCAGCTGGAGCGCCGCCAGCTCCTCGCGCCCGAGCCGTTCGCCGCCGTCCGGCAGTTCCGTCATGCTCCGCCACTCCTCCGCGTTCGCCCGGCCGCCGCCGCGCGAACGCCTCGCGAAAACGGACGACCGATCATTCGGTAGATACGTGTGGGGGACAGTAAAACGTTCCCGGGGAGGGTCTTGGCAAGGGCCGGGCCCCACTTTTCCCCGCCGGGCGCCCTTCGGCGCGTGGGCGCGCCGCCGCCGTCCCAAGGGGTGGCTTCCGGAGGCGTACGCACACGGGCGAGGGTCCGGGGACCCGTGGGGCCGTCCGGGGCCTCCGCACCCCCGGGGCCCCCGTACCCCCAGGGCCCCGCAGTTTCGCAGCCCCGCAGCCCCGCAGCCCCGCGGTCCGCGCCCGGACCGGCGGAGCCGCCGCCGGACCACGGGCGGTGCTTCGAGGACCCGAGGGAGGTTCTCGCGGAGGCGGGGGAGGGCCGCCGGAGCGGCGGGCCCTGCCCGCCACCGGCGAAAACGCGTTGCCCGCGCCCGGACGGCGGCCTTCAATGGCCCCGATGAACCTCGCACACCACCTCCTCGACCTGTACGACGAGCAGCTGCGGCGGGCGGCCCGTCCCGACGGGCCCGGCTGCCGCGTCGAACGCGCCGGCGCCGTCGTCCGCCAGACCGGACCCGCCCACGCCTGGAACGGCGTCCTCTGGTCCGGGCTCGACGCGCGGACCGCCGACGCCGCCATCGCCGCACAGCTCGCCCACTACCGCGCGGCGGGCGTCCCCTTCGAGTGGAAGCTGTACGGCCACGACGGCCCCGCCGACCTCGGCGCCCGGCTGGTGGCGGCCGGCTTCGAGGCCGAGGAGCCGGAGACCCTGCTCGTCGCGGAGGCGTCCGCCCAGGGCGGCCCCGTGGCGCTGCCGGACGGCGTCGAACTCCGCGAGGTCACCGACGAGGCGGGCGTACGCCAGGTGGTCGAGGTCCACGAGCGGGCCTTCGGCACCGACAGTTCCGACCTCGGCCGCCGCCTCCTGGACCGGCTGGCCGCCGACCCCGGCACCGTCACCGCCGTCCTCGCCCTCGCCGACAAGGCCCCCGTGAGCGCCGCCCGCATGGAGCTCTACCCGGGCACCGACTTCGCCGGCCTGTGGGGTGGCGGCACCGTGGAAGAGTGGCGCGGCCGGGGCCTCTACCGTGCCCTCGTCGCGCACCGCGCCCGCGTCGCCGCCGCCCGGGGTCATCGCTGGGTCCAGGTCGACGCGGCTCCCACCAGCCGCCCCATCCTCCAGCGCCTCGGCTTCCTCCCGCTCACCACGACGACCCCGTACGTCCACTCCTGAGGCCCGGGGACGGCCGGCCGGACGTCACGCGGAGGCCTTGCGGAGGGTCGTGACGGCCAGGGCGGCGCAGGCGACGGCGATCACCGCGCAGCCGGCACCGACGGTGTGCAGACCGTTCGTGTAGGCCGCGCGGGCCGCGCCCGGCACCCGGGCGCCCTGCTCCGCCGCCCCCTCCGGGAGCGCCCGCGCGGCGACGACCGCGGTGTCCGCGCCGCTCAGGACCGCCTCCGACGGCCGCGGCGGCACCCCCTCGGGGACCGACACCGTCCCCCGGTGGACGGCCGTGCCCAGACTGCCGAGGACCGCGATGCCCAGGGCCGCTCCCAGGGCGGCCTGCGTGTCGAGGCCGGACCGCTCCCCGGTCGGCCGGCGTCCGGTGGCTCAGGCCGTCCAGTGCGCGGGCCGCTCGAAGCCCTCGGGGAGGACGGTGCTCGCGTCGCCGCGCGCCGAGTTCAGCTGGGGCTGGGTGAGGAAGAGGGCGTCCGTCAGGACGGCCCCGGAGAGGTCCGCGTCACGCAGGTCGGCGCCGATCAGGTCCGCCAGGGTGAGGTCCGCGCCCGTCAGGTCGGCGGCGATCAGCAGCGCGCCGCGCAGGTCCGTGCCCCGCAGCTTCGCTCCGCGCAGCCGCTTGCCGATGAGGTCCGCGCCCCGCCGGCCGCGCGGCCTGCCCCCGGCCGTGGCCCGGACGAGCTCGCTGGTCCGCAGCAGCAGCGGACCGACCTCGGCCCGCACGGGGCCGACGTCCAGCTTCTCCAGGTCGGCGGCCGGCAGCGCGGTCAGCGACTCGACCCGGCCGAGGGCCGCGCGCAGTTCTCCGTGGACAGGGCGGGCGGCGGGCCGCTCCAGGGCCTCCGTGAGGTAGCGCAGCAGCTCGTGGAGGTGCCGCATCACCGGGAAGACCTCGTACATCTGCCGGGCGGTCTCCGGCGCCTCCCGCCAGGACACGCCGCCGAAGGTCACCTGGGACACCCGCTGACCGGCGCCGAAGCAGTCGTAGACCGTGCAGCCCTGGAAGCCGCTCGGCCGCAGCCGGGTGTGGATCCCGCACCGGAAGTCGTCCCGGAGGTTGCGGCAGGGGTCGCCGGCGGACTTGGTCACGGCGAAGTCGGCCGACTTGGCGAACGGCAGCGCCACACAGCACAGACCGAAGCACTGCGCGCAGTCGCCGCGCAGGGCGGATTCCCGGGTGTCGGGCACGGTGGAACGGTTCCTTCGCAGCTCGGAGACGGTGCTTCCCACCGTATCGCGCCCCCGGCCACGGCCCCGGTCTCCGGCCAAACGCATTGCGCGACGCGCCCCGGCATCAGAGGATCATGATCATGCCGACGTTCACGACGTATGACGGGACCGAACTCTCCTACCGGGTGTACGGGGAGGGGGAACCGCTGGTCTGCCTGGCGGGCGGGCCGATGCGGGACGCCGCCTACCTCGGGAACCTCGGCGGGCTCGCCGCGCACCGCGCGCTCGTCCTCCTCGACGCCCGGGGCACCGGGGCGAGCGCCGTCCCGGCCGACCCCGGCACCTACCGCTGCGACCGGCAGGTCGGCGACGTCGAGGCCCTCCGTGCCCATCTCGGCCTGGAGCGCGTCGACCTCCTGGGCCACTCGGCGGCCGGGAACCTCGCCGTCCTCTACGCCGCCGCGCATCCGGAGCGGATCCGCTCCCTCGTCCTCGTCGCCTCCGTCACCCGCGCCCTCGGTGCCGCGATCACGGACGAGGAGTGGGACCGGGCGGTCCGGGTCTTCGCGGACCGCGACTGGTACCCGGAGGCCAGGGCCGCGCTCGACGGGATCGGCCCGGAAACGCCGCTGCCTCAGGTGTACGACATCGCCGTGCCCTTCTCGTACGGCCGCTGGGACGCGGCCGCCCGCGCGCACGCGGCGGACGGCGCCCGGGCGACCCGCTGGGAGGCGGCCGTGGCCTTCCACGGCGACGGCGCCTACGACCCGGCGGCCACCCGCCGGGCGGTCGGCGCGCTGACCGCGCCGGTCCTGGTGGTGGGGGGCGAGTACGACGCGGGCCCGACGCCCGCCATGGCCGCCGAGACCGCGGCGCACTTCCCGGCGGGCGAACGGTTCGTGCAGCCGGGGGCCGGGCACTACCCGTGGATCGACGACCCGGACGCCTTCGTCCGCGCGGTCGCCGCCTTCCTCGACCCCGACGTCCGCACGGTCACCGTCGACGGGGTACGCCTCGCCTACCGGGTCGCGGGACCCGAGGGCGCCCCGCCCCTCGTCCTGGTCCACGGGCGCGGCGAGTCCTCCGGGGCCTGGAAGGGGATCACCGGGGACCTGGCCGCCGACCACCGGGTGTACGCCGTGGACCTGCGCGGCCACGGACTGAGCGACCGGCCGGGCGGGTACGGCTTCGACGCCTTCCGCGACGAACTCGGCGGCTTCATCGAGGCGCTCGGTCTCACCGGTGCCACCGTCGTCGCCCACTCGATGGGCGCCGGCGCCGCGTACCTCCTCGCCCAGCGCGCGCCCGCCCTCGTCGGCCGTCTCGTCCTGGAGGAGCCGCCGGCCTTCCTCCCGCTCGACCCGCCGCGCCCGGTGGCCGAGCGCCCCGAGGGCCTCCTCTCCTTCGACTGGGGGATCGTCGCCGCCACCGACGCCCAGCTGAACGCCCCCGACCCGGCCTGGCGGGCCGGACTGCCGGCCATCGGGGTCCCCACCCTGATCCTGGCCGGCGGCCCGTCCAGCCACGTCCCGCAGGAGCAGCTGACCGGCCTCGCCGACGCCATCCCGGGCGCCCGTCTGGTCACCATCGAGGCGGGCCACCTCATCCACCGCACCCGCCCCACCGAATTCCTCGCCGCGCTCAGGGAGTTCGGCACCGTCTAGCGCGCGCGTCCCGCCGCGTCCGCCTCCGTCGCCACCGTCTTCGCCCAGCGGTAGTCCGCCTTGCCGCTCGGCGAACGCTGGATGCGGTCGGCGAGGACCAGTTGGCGGGGGACCTTGTAGCCGGCGAGGTGGCGGCGGCAGTGCTCCTGGACGGCCGTCAGGTCCAGGGGCGTCGTGCCCTCGCGCTGCTGGACGACGGCGGCCACGTGGTTGCCCCACTTCGCGTCCGGGACGCCCGCGACCAGCGCGTCGTACACGTCGGGGTGCGACTTGAGGGCCTGTTCGACCTCCTCCGGGTAGACCTTCTCGCCGCCGGTGTTGATGCACTGGGAGCCGCGGCCGAGGACGGTCACCACGCCGTCCGCGTCGACCGTGGCCATGTCGCCGAGGAGGACCCAGCGCACCCCGTCCCGCTCGAAGAAGGTCTCCGCAGTCTTCACCGGGTCGTTGTAGTAGCCGAGCGGCACGTGTCCGCGCTGGGCGAGGCGGCCGATCGCGCCGACGGCGACCGGTTCGAGCGTGGCCTGGTCGACGACCTGCGTGCGTGCGTTGACGTGCAGCCGGAAGCCCTTCTCCGGGCCCGAGTCGTCGGTGGCCCGGCCGTTCGAACCGGACTCCGTGGAACCGAAGTTGTTCAGCAGGATGACGTTCGGCATCAGCTCGCGCAGCTGTGCCCGTACGGTCTCCGACATGATCGCGCCGGAGGAGGAGAGGCTGAACAGCGCGGACAGGTCGGTGGCGCGGAGCGGTCCGGCGAGCGCGTCGATCAGCGGGCGCAGCATCGCGTCCCCGACGAGGGAGATGCTGGAGACCTTCTCCTTCTCGATGGTCCGCAGCACCTCCTCGGGCACGTACTTGCGGTGCAGCACCACCCGCTGGCCGTAGTTGAAGGCGATGAAGGTGGTGAGGGTGGAGGTGCCGTGCATGAGCGGCGGCGCGGGGAAGAAGGTGATGCCGGCGCCTCCGGCGGCCACCCGCTCGGCCAGCTCCTCGGGGCGCTTCACCGGCTCGCCGGACGGGTCGCCGCCGAAGAGTCCGGCGAAGAAGAGGTCCTCCTGGCGCCAGAGGACGCCCTTGGGCATGCCGGTGGTGCCACCGGTGTAGATGACGAAGAGGTCGTCCCCCGACCGGGGGGCGAAGCCGCGCCCGGGCGCCGCCGCGGCCTCCGCCTCTTCGAGGGGTACGGAGTCCAGGGCGGCGGCCCCCTCGGGCGGGGTCCCCACCCGCACGAGGTGCCGCAGCTTCCCGCTCCGCGGCAGGGCCGCCGCCACGCGGTCCGTGAACTCGGCGTCGTACACGAGGGCGGTGAGGTCGGCGTCCCGGTAGAGGTAGACCAACTCCTCTTCCACGTAACGGTAGTTGACGTTCACCGGCACGATCCTGGCCTTCAGGCAGGCGAGGACGGTCTGGAGGTACTCGACGCCGTTGTACAGGTGGAGTCCCAGGTGCTCGCCGGGGCGGATGCCCGCGTCGAGCAGGTGGTGGGCCAGCCGGTTGGCCGCCTCGTCGAGTTCGGCGTAGGTGAGCCGGCGCTCGGCGCCGGTCCCCGGGTGGTCGACGTAGACCAGCGCCTCGCGCTCCGGCACCACGTCCACGACCGATTCGAACAGGTCGGCAAGGTTGTACTCCACCGTTCCTCCTGACCCCGGCGCGTTCGGACTCGGGCGGTCATTAGAGCGCCGTGGGGACGAGGTGGGAAGGGGGCGCGTCAAAGAATCTGACTGAGTGTCAGAAAACTATTGAACTGCCCCCGACACTCCTGCAACCTGTTCCAGAACTGGAGACGGGAGATGCCCATGGCCGGCACCGAACACCTCACCGTGCGGCGCGAAGGCGCCACGCTCGTCCTCACCCTGAACCGCCCCGAGGCGAAGAACGCCCTGTCGCTGCCGATGCTCGTCGGCCTCCACGACGGCTGGATCGAGGCCGACGCCGACGACTCCGTCCGCTCGATCGTCCTCACCGGCGCGGGCGGCGCCTTCTGCGCCGGCATGGACCTCAAGGCCCTCGCCGGCAAGGGCATGGCCGGGGACGCCTACCGGGACCGGCTCAAGGCCGACCCCGACCTGCACTGGAAGGCGATGCTCCGCCACCACCGCCCCCGCAAGCCCGTCATCGCCGCCGTCGAGGGCGCCTGCGTGGCCGGCGGCACGGAGATCCTCCAGGGCACCGACATCCGGGTCGCCGGCGCCTCCGCCCTGTTCGGCCTCTTCGAGGTCCGCCGGGGCCTCTTCCCCATCGGCGGCTCCACCGTCCGCCTGCCCCGCCAGATCCCGCGCACCCACGCCCTCGAAATGCTCCTCACCGGCCGCCCGTACACCGCCGAGGAGGCCGCCCGCATCGGCCTGATCGGCCGGGTCGTCCCCGACGGCCGGGCCCTGGACACCGCGCTCGACCTCGCCGAACGCGTCAACGCGTGCGGGCCGCTGGCCGTCGAGGCGGTGAAGGCCTCCGTCTACGAGACGGCCGAACTGACGGAGACGGAGGGGCTCGCCGCGGAGCTGAAGCGGGGGTGGCCGATCTTCGACACGGCCGACGCCAAGGAGGGGGCCAGGGCGTTCGCGGAGAAGCGGCCGGCGGTCTACCGCCGGGAGTGACCTCTCCCGCCCCGGCCCTTCCCGTGACCGGGGGGCCGAGCCCCTGGTCACGGCAAGGACCGGGCGGGGAAGCCCCGCGCGGCGGCCCCGCTCCGTACGGTCCCCCGTCCCGCTCCGTACGGCCCCACCCACCCCGCCCACAGGAAGGCACCGCCCATGACCCTCACCCCCTCACCCCCCTCGCCCCCCGAACGCCTCAGCGCCCCCCTCGTCGTCGAGTTCCCCTTCACCCGCTCCCTCGGCCCCGTCCAGTCCGCCTTCCTCACCGGACTGCGCGAGCGCACGGTCCTCGGCGTGCGTACCGAGGACGGCCGGACACTGGTCCCGCCCGTCGAGTACGACCCCGAGACCGCCGCCGAGCTCACCGAACTCGTCCGGGTCGCCCCCACCGGCACCGTCACCACCTGGGCCTGGAACCCCGGGCCCCGCCCCGGCCAGCCCCTCGCCACCCCCTTCGCCTGGGCCCTCGTCCGCCTCGACGGCGCCGACACCGCCCTCCTGCACGCCCTCGACGCCCCCGGCCCCGACGCCGTCCGCACCGGCATGCGCGTCCGGATCCGCTGGGCCGCCGAACGCGTCGGCGCCATCACGGACATCGCCTGCTTCGAGCCGTACGAGGGCGAACCCGCGGACACCGGACCCGCCCCCCACACCGGCGCGTTCGACGCCCCGGTCACCGGCATCACCGCTCCCGCCCGCCTCGACTACACCTACAGCCCCGGCCGCGCCCAGACCCGCTACCTCCACGGGCTCTCCGAGCGCCGGACGGTCGGCGAGCGCTGCCCCTCCTGCGCCAAGGTGTACGTCCCGCCCCGCGGCGCCTGCCCCACCTGCGGCGTCGCCACCACGGACCAGGTGGAGGTCGGGCCCCGCGGCACCGTCACCACCTTCTGCATCGTCAACATCAAGGCGAAGAACCTGGACATCGAAGTCCCCTACGTCTACGCCCACATCGCCCTCGACGGCGCCGGCCTCGCCCTGCACGGCCGGATCGGCGGCATCCCCTACGACCGGGTCCGCATGGGCCTGCGCGTCGAACCCGTGTGGAGCGAGGACGGCCGATACCCCGACCACTACCGGCCCACCGGCGAACCGGACGCGGACTACGACACGTACAAGGAGCTGCTATGAGCGCCCCCGCCCGGGACGTCGCCATCGTCGCCTTCGCGCAGAGCGACCACCGCCGCCGCACCGACGACCTCTCCGAGGTCGAGATGGTGATGCCCGTCCTGCACGAGGTCCTCCGGCGGACCGGCCTGAAGACCTCCGACATCGGTTTCACCTGCTCCGGCTCCTCCGACTACCTCGCCGGCCGCGCCTTCTCCTTCACCATGGCGCTCGACGGCGTCGGCGCCTGGCCGCCGATCTCCGAGTCCCACGTGGAGATGGACGGCGCCTGGGCCCTCTACGAGGCCTGGGTGAAGCTCCTCACCGGAGAGGCCGACACCGCCCTCGTCTACTCCTACGGCAAGTCCTCGCCCGGCTCCGTCCGCGACGTGCTGACCCGCCAGCTCGACCCGTACTACCTGGCCCCGCTCTGGCCCGACTCCGTCGCCCTCGCCGCCCTCCAGGCCCAGGCCCTCGTCGACGCCGGCGACACCGACGAGGCGGCCCTCGCCGCGCTCGCGGCCCGCCGCCGCGCGGACGCCGCCGCCAACCCGTACGCCCAGGTCACCGGCGCCCGGCCGCAGGGCGACTACGTCGTCCGGCCCCTCCGCGCCGGCGACTGCCCGCCGATCGGCGACGGCGTCGCCGCCGTGATCCTCGCCGCCGGCGACCGCGCCCGCGAGCTGTGCGAGCGGCCCGCCTGGATCCGCGGCATGGACCACCGCATCGAGGCCCACTCCCTGGGCGTCCGCGACCTCACCGACTCGCCGTCCACCCGGCTCGCCGCCGAGCGCGCCGGCCTCTTCGAACGGCCCGTGGACACCGCCGAGCTGCACGCCCCCTTCACCTCCCAGGAGGTCGTCCTCGCGAAGGCCCTCGGCCTCGGCGACGACGTCCGGATCAACCCCTCCGGCGGCCCGCTCGCCGCCAACCCCGTCATGGCCGCCGGGCTCATCCGGCTCGGTGAGGCCGCCGCCGCCGTCCACCGGGGCGACTCCGACCGCGCTCTCGCCCACGCCACCTCCGGGCCCTGCCTCCAGCAGAACCTGGTCGCCGTCCTGGAAGGGGACCCCCGATGAGCAGAGAGCCCGTCGCGATCGTCGGCATCGGCCAGACCAAGCACGTCGCCGCCCGCCACGACGTCTCCCTCGCGGGACTCGTCCGCGAGGCCGCCGTGCGGGCCCTCGCCGACGCCGAGCTGACCTGGGCGGACGTCGACGCCGTCGTCATCGGGAAGGCGCCCGACTTCTTCGAGGGCGTCATGATGCCGGAGCTGTACCTCGCCGACGCCCTCGGCGCCGTCGGCAAGCCCATGCTCCGCGTCCACACCGCCGGCTCCGTCGGCGGCTCCACCGCGCTGGTCGCCGCCAACCTGGTCGCCGCCCGGGTCCACCGGACCGTCCTCACCCTCGCCTTCGAGAAGCAGTCCGAATCGAACGCCATGTGGGGCCTGTCCCTCCCGGTCCCCTTCCAGCAGCCGCTGCTGGCCGGCGCGGGCGGCTTCTTCGCCCCGCACGTCCGCGCCTACATGCGGCGCACCGGCGCCCCCGACACGATCGGCTCCCTCGTCGCGTACAAGGACCGCCGCAACGCCCTGAAGAACCCCTACGCCCATCTCCACGAGCACGACCTCACCCTGGAGAAGGTGCAGGCGTCCCCCATGCTGTGGGACCCGATCCGCTACTCGGAGACCTGCCCGTCCTCCGACGGGGCCTGCGCGATGATCCTCACCGACCGGGCGGGCGCGGACCGGGCGCCCCGCCCCGCCGCGTGGGTCCACGGCGGCGCCATGCGCAGCGAGCCGACCCTCTTCGCCGGCAAGGACTTCGTCTCGCCGAGGGCGGGCGTCGACTGCGCCGCCGACGTCTACCGGCAGGCCGGGATCACCGACCCGCGCCGGCAGATCGACGCCGTCGAGATGTACGTGCCGTTCTCCTGGTACGAGCCGATGTGGCTGGAGAACCTCGGCTTCGCCGCCGAGGGCGAGGGGTGGAAGCTCACCGAGGCCGGCGTCACCGAACTCGACGGCGACCTGCCCGTGAACCCCTCCGGAGGCGTCCTCTCCACCAACCCGATCGGCGCCTCCGGGATGATCCGTTTCGCCGAGGCCGCCCTCCAGGTGCGGGGGGAGGCCGGCGAGCACCAGGTGGACGGCGCCCGCCGGGCCCTCGGCCACGCCTACGGCGGCGGCGCCCAGTTCTTCGCCATGTGGCTGGTGGGCGCCGAACCGCCGGCCGGCTGACCCGTCGGCTCGGCCGCCCGGTCCGGTCAGGCGCGCAGGCTGTCCCGCACCCGGGTCGCCAGCGCCACCGGATCGCCCGTCGGGGTCACCGGGTAGGAGTCCCGCCGCAGGTTCCAGGCGTTCTCCCAGGAGAACCAGTCGATCGCGGCCGGCGCCCGCCCGGTGAGCAGCGAGGTCTCCAGCGTGTCCAGATAGGCCGACCAGCGGGGCGCGTAGAAGCCCGACACGAGGCCCGACCACTCGCGGTTGGCGTAGTCGTGCAGCCCCGCCTCGCTGCCCTCCCGGTGTCCCCAGGTCGTGATCAGCGAGCGGGCGTCGAACTCCAGGGTGGCCCGCTCCTGGTCCGAACGCGCCCACGAGCGGGCGTTCTCCAGCCACGGCCCGAGCAGGAACCGCCGGTCGGTGGCGAGGATCGCGTCGAGCAGCGTCAGGGACCCCCGCCACTCCGCCGCCCGCGCGCGGAACGCGGTCAGGTCCTTCGCCTCGTACGCGGCCTTGATCTGCGGCAGCAGCACCCGGCTGCGGTTGGTGAGCGCCTGCCGGGCGGTGTCGACCAGGTCGAAGCGGTACGCGTCGGTGGTCCGCAGCGCCGGCGCCACCTGCAACAGCTCGGTCAGCGCCCGTTCCACGGTCGCCGCGTCGTACCGCATCGACTTCGGGCCCCAGGACGCCGAGGTCCGCACGGTCAGGCTCGGCCGGGCCGTGAACAGGCTGTCCTGCGACTCGCTCCAGCCGTTCGACTTGGTGCCGTACGGGCCCTTCCGCAGCCACTCCCACGCCTTGGCCGCGTGCGGGTCGGGGGAGCCGTAGCGGCGGGCCGCGTACTGCGCGAACCAGTCGGCGTGGTCCACCGGGGCGTCCCGCCAGGCCAGTTCGGTGAAGAGCGAGAAGGCCACCGGGTTGGCGGAGGTGGCCTCGGGGAGGAAGGCGATCCCCTTCAGCGCGCTGCCCGGCTTCGTGCGCCACGCCTCGAAGCGGTCCGTCCACACCGAGGTGTTGGCGCCGATCGTGGTGTGCCCGCCGAAGTTGGGGATGGTGCCGAAGGCGTACGGCGCTCCGGACCAGGCCGTCTCCCGGTCCAGGCCGTCGTACCGGTCGGAGAGGCCGTCCACCACGAGCAGCCGCGAGGTGTCGACGCCCGCGAGCAGCTCGGCCTTGGGGTTGCGCTGCCAGCCGAGCAGCACCCAGGTCGCGCCCTGCCGGGCGTCGTCCAGGGTCTCCATGACCCGCTCGGCGGCCTCGCCGACCGGCACGTCACCGGCGTTGCCGCCCTCGTGCAGCAGGTCCATCTTGTACATGGTGGTGGTGCCGAGCAGCCGCGCCTGATGCCGGTAGAACGCCGAGGCGACGCGCGGGAAGAGCGGCCCGCGCGGATCGAGCCAGTCGGGCCGCGCGAAGCCGATCCACCGGCCCTGCGACACCACCCGCCCCGTCGGGTTGCGCTCGGTGAAGCCGGGCGGCACCGTGCCGAAGTACCCCGGCAGCACCGGTGTCATGCCCAGCTCCCGCAGCCGGTTCACGACCCGCTTGCCGAGCGCCGCCCGCCGTGCGATCAGCTGTTCGGTGACCGGGCCGCCGAACGACGCCATGTTCTGCATCAGCCACCACGGCTGGTGCGCGGGACCCGGGATCCACTCGCGCAGCTCGGCGCTCGTGTAGCCGAACTCCTGGAAGGCCGCGTGGTACGCCGCCTCGGCACCCATCTGGACGAACACCTCGTTCACCCCGTGCAGGGCGAGGAGGTCGATCTGCCGCTCGTAGGAGTCCCAGTCCCGGTACGCGCCCGAGTAGCCGTCGTCCGTGTCGTTGAGCGCGAAGCGGTGCGGCACCGACGCCGACTTGGCGATCGTGCCGGAGGGACCGGGCAGCCGGGCCGGCAGCGCCGAGACGCTGTCCCCGGGCGCGCCGAGGTCCACGCCCACCGTGTAGCTCAGGTACCAGTGCACCCCGCGCAGCAGTACCGCGGGCGTGCTGCCGGTGACGACGATCCGCCCCGTCGACCCCGAGACCGTGAACCGGTCGCCGGACTCGGACCGGCTGGTCAGGACCAGTTCGAACTGGCTCGCGTGCCGGGGCAGCAGCCGCACCAGCGCGGCCCTCGCCGCGCTCACCGAGAA
>NZ_JBHTST010000031.1:0-65479 GCF_042794995.1 Streptomyces sp. NPDC056503 | reverse complement strand
TTTTGTGTATAAGCGACCGCCCCTGCGAGGGGGCTCCCGGTGGTGATCCACCGGGAGCCCCGTCGTCGTGGCCGGCCCGGGAGCCCGGCCCCGTCTTCAGACGGTCTGGAGCCCTCGCATCTCCTTGAGGTAAGGACCGACGTCGACCTGTACGGAGGAGCCGCCCTCCGCCGTGCCGTAACGCTTGGCGATGCCGCTCAGGTACGCGTCGATCTCCTCGCGCATCACGTCCGCGCCCGGCAGGACGACCTCGCCACCGATGATGCGCGCGACCCAGTGCGTCTGGGCCTCCACGAGTCGCGTGATCGCGCCCATCGGACGGACCAGGCCGACGAAGTACAGACCGGGGCGGCCGGGAGCGACGACCCGCCGGTACAGCTCGACCGACCCGCCCGGCCCGGCCGGGCATCCCTCGGGCAGGAACGGGAAGTCCATGTGGTAGCCGGTGCAGTAGACGATCGCGTCGGCCTCCTCCGAGGTCCCGTCGGTGAAGACCACCCGCGTGCCGTCGAGGTGGTCGATCCCCGGTCTGGGGTGCACCGCGCCGTGGCGTATCCGGCTGAGGATCTCGTCCGAGATGGTCACGGGGGAGGAGAAGAGCGGGTGGTCCGGCTCGGGCAGGCCGTAGTCGGACAGTCTGCCCCGCGCGACCTGCAAAGCCCTCTCGGCGAAGTCGACCTGTTCGGGCAGGGACATGGCGGTGAACCACGACACCTCGGCCATCTCGTCGACCGACATGCCGTAGAGCTGCTTGGGAACGATGTGCAGCCCCCGACGCACCGAGAGCACGGTGCGCGCGGCGTGCCGGGAGAGGTCCGTGGCGATGTCCACCGCCGACGCGCCGAGACCCACGACGACGACGCGCTGCCCGGCGAAGTCGGCCCCGTCCTGGTAGTCGACGGAATGCAGAATCCTGCCGGCGAACCCGTCGGAACCGGCCGGCGCGGGCTTCGGCAGCGTCGGCACCGTGTTGTGCCCCGAGGCGACGACGACATGAGCGAACCGCCGTGACCCCAGCGTCCCGTCCGCCCCTCGGCTGACGACCGTCCACGACGCGTCGTTGTCCTCCTGCCGCACCGACACGACCTCGACGCCGAACTCGATGCGGTCCGACACCCCCGCCCAATCGGCGAAGGACCGCAGATAGGCCGCGACCTCGCTGTGCCGCGGATAGAGGGGGTACGCGTCGGGCATCGGGAACGCGGTGTACCCCGTGAGCTGCTTCGCGGTGTTCAGATGCAGCGACTGGTACCCGGGTCCCGGCTCACCGGCCCCCGGCTGCCGCCAGATCCCGCCGACATCGACGGCCCGCTCGAGACAGACGAAATCGATCCCCTGGACCGCCAGAGCGTGTGCGGTCGCCAGTCCCGACAGCCCCGCACCGATCACGCACACACTCAAGGTTTCTCCCACAGAACGAACACTCTCCCATCGAACGATCTTTCACTTCCCATCCGCCCCCCGCCTCACACCCGCAACATCCCCGAGGCACCCGTCACCCCCACCGCCCCCCCCGCCCGGCAGCTCGACGACCAGACCGGCCGTCTCCCTGCGAGCCGCCGCCCGGGGGAAGAACCAGGGCCAGGGTGGCGAGGGCGAGGATGACACCAGGGAGCCGCGGTGATGACGGTGAGGGGCGCCTCCGAGGTCCACCAGTCGAACAAGCCGGGGTGTCCCGGAGGACGACCGCGCATGTCCGACGGGCGGCCCGGGCGAGTTTGCAGGTGCCCTGTCCGACCGTGGCTCCACGCGGAGGATGAGGCGGCGGGCGAGGCCTGAAGAGCGTCGCGGAAGATCGCGTTCGGGCAGTTCAGGACCTGGTTGGGTGACGGCCGGGTCATGCGGTGCGGGGCGACGCGTCCGGTGTTGATGGAGACGTCATCGCCAGCAAAGGTCACGCTCTCGCATGCCGCAGCCGGGCCCGTTCCCGCCCCGTTCCCGCGCGACCTTCACCAGCCGCTCGAACTGCCGCATCCGCAGACCCGTGAACGTCTCCACCTACAACGGCTCAGCCCTCAACACCCCGCATATGCAGCGGAAACGGCTGCTTCACAGTCTTCCGCAACACGCTTCGAGGCCGGTCCGGGTCGTGCAATCATCACGCGTTTTCGGCGTCCCGGGGGGAGGACGCCTCTCCGCACGCGGCGCAGTAATGGGTGGCGTCGGTGCCGGCCGCGGCGGCGCGGTCCACGGCGCTCCGTGCCCTGCGCGCGTCCCGGTTCTCGCTTCGGACGACGGCGATCGTGCCCAGGAAGAGGAGCACCGCGACGACGGCACCGACTGCCGTGAGCCAGGGCCAGTTCCGCTCGTCGGCGTAGTACTTGCCCGCGGCCCCGGCCATGAGCGCGATCACGGTGCCCTCGGCGAAGTGCGCGCACCCGCTGCCCTCGGTCGCGTTGGCGACCGTCACGGTGTCCGCCGCTCCGCACCGGGGACACTCCACCGGCCCGTTCGCCGTCCCGCTGCCCACCCCGTTCGTCATGGCCCCATCATGACGTCCCCCCGCGTGTCCGCGCCAACGCGGCCCCGGGCGGGGAGAACCGGGCGAGGCGGTTCGGAGCCGGGCGGGTGCCCGGGGTTTCCGGTCGGCCGACGGGCCGACTCGGTCGAAGGGCCGCATTTCTCCTGTATGGACGCGGTGTCGAGAGCTGATCCGGTGGGGGTGAAGAAGTTCACGGGGTCCCGGATACGGGAGTTCGAGCGGCTGGTGAGGCCGTCTCCATCCCCCTTCCACCGGGCCCTCGCGGTCACTGCCGAGGACTGCCGAGGACTGCCGTCACAGTCTCGGCCCGTGGGCCGGGGTGAAGCCGACGAAGACGGAGCGTTGGTCCAGCGCCGCGTAGGTGAGCTGCTCGCGCCGTGTGTCGGGCGACGACGCCGGGCTCGGCGGGGGAGCATCAGGAGCCATGGCAGGAGCCGGAACCCGCCGACCACCCGGCTGCGGATGTGCCCGTGGGCGGAGGGCGTGCCCCGCCTGCATGGCGCGGCCCCGGACGGCCGCGGCCGCGAGCCCGCTGCCGTCGGCGGTGTTCGTCACTGCCGAGGCCGGTCGGACGGAGCTCGGCAAAGGCGCCGCCCGCAGGCGCGGACACCCGGTGACCGAGCTGGTGCCGCGGTAGCCGCCGCCGGGCAGGGAGCCCCCGGCGGTCGTTGCACGAGTCCCCGTCCCCACCACTCGACCGTGATCGACCCTCCACGGCTCGACGTCTCACCGCCTGCCGTGCGCGAACTCGGGTAGGGGCGAGCAGGGACGTACGGACTCCTTGTAGCGCTCGAAGAGTCGTACGCCGTGCTGACCTGGCTGACCGACAATGCCTCAGACCTCGCACTGGACAGTCGGAGACTGGCGGTGGCCGGCGACTGCGCGGGCGCCACCATGGCCACAGCGCTCACCCTTATGGCCAAGCAACGCGGCGGCCCTCGCATGCGCGCGCAACCGCTCTACTACCCCACGACCGCCCCACACTGCGACACCGCGTCGCGGAGTCACTTCGGGTCCGGCTACCTCCTCACCACCAAGGCCCTGGACTGGTACTGGCAGCAGTACACGGACGACGATCGAGAACTCGCCGAAGCCACGGCCGCCCCGCTCCGCCCACCAAGGCCGCCATCCGCCAGGGCGGCGCCTTCCTCAAGGAGGCTCTCACTGACGGGCAGTGAGAGCGGGAGCTGAACCGCCCCCTCACCCAGGCCCCCGAACCTCCTTGTCTGTGTCTGCGGGGGTGGTCCCGAGGCCGCCGTCCAGGCGCTCGGTGTCGGCTTCTGCCCCCGCCCGCGAGGACAGTCTCCGGGGCATCCCCCTCAGCAGCCCCAGCAGCCCCAGCAGCCCCAGCAGCCCCAGCAGCCCCTGTGCTTCGGCACCCTCGCCCCGGAAGCAGCGGCGCTGATCGACAACGGTCAGGGCGGCGCGGTGGAAAGAGAGAAGAAGGGCGAGGGCGACCACGCTGCCGGGAAACGGTCCTCGACACCATCACCAGGATCATCACGGAATCCGTCGCGAACCCGGCCCGGCCGGCGGGGTGCCGAAAGTCCCGACGGCCCGGAGCGCCAAGCGCTCCGGGCCGTCGTCAGTTCGCCTTCGGTAGGGAGAAGGTCAGAGGATCAGGTCCAAGGAACCCCAGCCCGTGCCGATCAGGGCACGGCCTGTGGGGAGGTAGTCGTACAGCTCCCCGTTGTTCGTCAGGCCTACTGATTCCGCCGAGCCGTCGCTGTTGAGGTCCGTTGCGTAGGGCGTCCAGGAGCCGTTCCACCAGCCGTTGCCGTTGAAGAACCGGGTACCGAAAGTGATGGAGCCGTTGGCGCCGGTGGTGTTGGGGTAGACGTACAGGTCTCCCTTGTCGGTGCGGCCCATGATGTCGGTCTTGTGGTCGCCGTTGAGGTCGGCGAAGCGGATCGTGGTCCAGGCCGCCGGCCACCAGCCGTTGCCGATGAAGCTGCGACTGGCGAAGGTCTGGGTGCCGATGCCCCCGGCATGCGGGTAGACCCACAGGTCGCCGGCGCTGTCGCGGCCGATGACGTCCGTGCGGCCGTCGCCGTTGAGGTCGCCGAAGCCGAGGGTGTCGTACATGTTCCAGCCCGTGCCGAGCAGGACCGGGCTGCTCACGGTCTGGGTGCCGGTCCTGCCGGTGCCCGGGTAGAGGACGAGACGGCCGTCCTTGTCGCGTCCGACGATGTCCGTGTGGGCGTCGTTGTTGACGTCCGCCGTGTAGGCGTCGGTCCAGTGGTCGCGCCACCAGCCGTTGCCGATGAAGTAGCGGCCGCCGAGCGTGCTCTGGCCCGTGCCGCCGGTGCCGGGGTGGACCCACATGTCTCCGTTGGCGTCCCGCGTGAGCACGTCGGTGTAGCCGTCGGCGTTGTAGTCGGGGCGGCTCTGGGAGCCGCTGGTCCACTGGCTCTGGCCGACCGCGTTGTAGAGGACCAGCACGCCGCGGGCGTGCAGGATCGCGTAGCCGCCCGGTTTGTTGCCCGTCCTGCTCTCCCACAGGGCGGTGGAGCCGCCAGCCGCGTAGACCACGAGATTGCCGTCGTTCTGCATACGGGCCACGGCGCCCTGGTGGCCGGCGGTGTGCGTGGCCCACACGGGCTTGTCGCGTGTGAAGAGGACCAGATCCCCGTCGGTCTGCATGACGAGCTTGGACACGCCGCTCGTGTACGCCTGACCGGAGGCCAGCGTCGTGCCGGGCGGGATCCGGGCACCGGAGACGCCATCGATCCGGAATTCCCCGGAGATCGAGTTGACGCTGCCGTCCCCGGCATGCCCGTACGATCCGACCACGGTGTTGTCGGCCTGACGGGCCCACAGGTCGGTCACTCCGTCACCGGACAGGTCACCGGCGGACCCCACCTGGGGATACACGGCCTCGGTGAAGCCGGCGCCCACGGGGTCCCCGCGCACGACGCCCCAGGTCGCCAGGTCGACGACCCTGCCCTCCGCGCTCTTCTTGCCGTAGCTGGGCAGGATGTCGCCGGTGGCCCGGTCCCGCAGCCACAGGTCGGGGATCGCGTCGCCGTTGAGGTCACCAGGTGCGATGACCGTGTACTTGTCCCAGTCGGTCCCGCCCACGAGGACGGGTGCGCCGAGGTTGTCCAGGCTGCGGGTCGCCCGGTCACCGAAGTAGGCCCACAGTCGCTTGTCCTGCTTGACGAGCAGATCGGGCTGGCCGTCCCCGTTCAGGTCACCGGGGCTGAGGATCTGCGAGGCGCCCTGCCAGTGATCGGTGCCTTCCTCCATGCAGCCCATGTCCGGGTCCTGACGGGGGCAGAAGACGGTGACCCTGTCAGGCTTGTCCCCCTGGACCTGTCCGAGCCCGTTGTTGGGGTACATCCACAGCTTGTCGACCCCGTCGACCGGATCGTGCTCCAGGGTGAGCAGGTCGTTGTAGCCGTCCTGTCCCCAGTCGCCCGAGATCGCGGCCTGCGCGGTGCCGAGGCTCACCCCGCCGTTCGTGGCGGAGGAGAAGGCGGCGTTGCCCTGGCCCGCGTACGTCACCAGCGTGCCGAACGAGTCCTTGCTCCAGACGTCGTGGTGCCCGTCGCCGTTGACGTCGTGGGCCTCGTCCCTGCTCGGGGAGCGGCCCGCGTAGAAGAGGTAGGTCGCGGTGTCGGAGCGGTTGCCCGCCTGGTCCTGGCTGAAGGCGTACACGAAGTGCGGGCCCACGCCCGGCGGTGTGAGGTCGACGGTGGCCTGCCCGCCCGCCGGTACCGTGACGGTCTTCACGTCCGGGTCCCAGTCGGTGTAGTAGCCGTACCGGACCACGTCGCCGACCTCGTTGGCCGAGAGCGTGAAGGAGCCGGGCGTGCGCGCCCTGCCGGTGACCGAGGGCCAGCCCGCGTCACCGTTGGGGAAGGCCGCCGAGTCCACCTTCGGGGCCTTCTCGGGCCGCGTACGGTCGACGGTGAAGGTGCAGGTCTGGCTCCAGCCGGAGTACTCGCTCTGGTCGTACGCGCGAACGCGCCAGGTGTACGTACCCGAGGGCAGCTGGGCGTCCGGTACCACCAGCGTGGACACCCGGTCCCGCAGGCCGGGGATCCACGAGTCGACGACCGTGGCGCCGCCCTTGTAGACCTGGAACTGGGCTGACAGGTTGCCCGCGTTGGGGTCCGTGACGAACGCGTACAGGCTGACGGTCGTGTTGCCGATCACACCGCCCGTCGCGCAGTCCGTCCGCGGATTGGTCCCGAGGCCCGTCGGGGTCTTCGGCGGGTTGTTGAAGACAGTTTCCAGGACAGCCGTCTTCGGGTCGAACTTCTTCCAGCCGAAGGTGTCACCCTCGTTCGCCGCGTACAGGCCGAGGGTGATGCTGTTCTCACCCGCGGCCGCGACGCGCTGCATCTTCCAGGTGAGGTCGAACTCCAGGTTGCCGCCGGGGCAGCTGGACGACCAGCCCTTCGACTGGTTCACGCTGGCCAGCCAGTCGACCTTCGCCGGCTGGTTGTTCCAGGTGGTCTTGGCGCTGATGCCCTTGGTATGCCACAGCTGCACGGGCCGGTCCTGACAGGACCAGGACCACACGTTCTTGATGCGGAAGGTCGAGGAGGCGACCTTGGCGCCGCGCAGGTTCGAGGTGTCCATCTCGAAGAACGAACGCGACAGGCCGCCGGTCTCGTCCTCGTAGCCGACGCGGGCCACCTCGTTGGCGTTCCAGTAGCTCTTGCGCGGGTACTTCTGGGAGACGCGGGTCCAGTTGTTCCGCCCACCCCAGGCCCACGAGGGGTCGATGTAGACCGGGTAGGTCGTGTCGGGCGCCTTAAGTAGGGCCTGGTCGGGGGTGATCTGGAGGCTGTTGCCGCTGACCGTGGTCGGCATCACGGCCTCCTTCGCGCCTGCGGGCTGCTCGAAGGAGCTGTCCGGCTCGGCGGCCGGGGCCGGATCCTCGCTCGCCGCGACGGCGGTCGTACGCGGGAGCGCGGCGGTCTCGGCGAGGGGGGCCGGAGGCGTTGCCGTGGTGGAGTCCCACATGACGGGCGACGGGCTGGTGAAGACCGTCTGGCCGGCTGGGTCGGTCGCCGTCACGGCCCCGGTCTCGGCGTCCGTGGAGACCGTCACCCCGACCGTGGACATCGTGTACTTCAGCGTGGCGAGCTCAGGGTTGGCCGCCGCCTGTGGCGTCTTGACGATGATCAGCTGGGAGAAGCCCTCGACCTCCGCCTTCAGCTGGAGGTCCACCCCGGGCAGCATCTCGGCGTAGGTCGCGACGTTGCCGTCGAGGGTGGGCTTGGGCAGGGCCGTGGGCCAGGACAGCGACAGCGTACGGCCGTCCTTGACCCCCGTGAGGATGGGGCCGGTGCCTCCGCCGGAGAACGAGACCAGGACCGAGGTGGCCCGGGGGCGCACCGATCCGTCGGCGGCGAACTCCAGGGTGGGGTCGGTGACGACCCAGGCGCCCGCGCGCAGGATCCGCACCGGGGTCCCGTACCGCTTCACGGAGAACGTTCCGTCCGGGTTCACCCAGGTGTCGGAGAGCTCGGTGCGGGCGGTGGTCAGTTCGACCGGCTGCCCCGTGGCCTTCGCAGCCTGCAGCGCCTTGTCCTCAGGGCTGAGTCGGCCGTCGTCGCCGGGGTCGGTGACCACGGACGGGACGGCGGACGCCACGGGGACGAGCGCTCCGGTACAGCCGATGCCAAGGACCGCGGCGAGGACAGTGGTGCCACGGAGCACCCGTCTCCAACGACTCTTGCTCGGTATGACGGACATTCTTCTCACTTCGTTCGATTCACAGCGTTCGGTGGACAGATGACGGTAGATGGGTTGAGAGAGGGAATGTGATTCTCCGGGGCCGGACGCCACACGCGATACTGCCTTCATGAGCAGATACACCGAGGTCATCGTCCTGGCGCGCCGTGCCGAGGAGGTGATGGAGCCGCTGACCCGGCCCGACGAGAGCCGGGAATGGCACCAGAGCTTCACCCGGGTCGACGACAACGTCTTCGCGAACGAGGGCCTTCCGTCGGACGAGTGCTACGCATGGGTCGTCCAGTTCATCCGCAGCAACTGGCGCGGCCTGTTTGCACACCTGGAGTCCCTGCCGTGGCCGGCCCCCTGGTCGGTGCAGGTCCTCCTTCGGGACGAGGACGACGACTGCTTCGGGCTGTGGATGCTGGTCGACGGACGTCTGGTTGAGGTGCCGCTGCCGCGCACACGGCGCGAGCCGTTCTCCGACACCATCACCGGCGTCCTCTCCCGGACGGACCGGCCCGGCCACTGACCGGCCCGGCGGCGGTGCGCCCTCGCGGACGCACCGCCTCTACGCTGCCTGGTAGGCCGTCGCCTACGCGCAGTACGGCCCTGTCGGGTCGCAGATGGTCGACGGCGGCTTGGGGAAGAACGGATCCGGCTGGCTGTCCATGAACCCGAACGGGTCAGCCGAGTCCTTGAACATCTCCCACCCGCCTTGCTTCCAGCCGTAGTCCCGAACGTAGATGGGTGCCTGAATCCCGGTCAGGAGCGCCCCGATGCCGGGGAACTTCACCTTGACCTTGGGTCCCTTGGGCCGCTTCGTCGGGCCTGGCTTCGGCGTCGTCGCCTGTGCCGGAGGCGCGACCCGCCGTGAGTCGAAGTCACCCTGGGGGTAGATCACCCGGACGTTCGGGTTGTTCTGGTAGTGGGCGGCGTACTCCTCCGCCTGGGCCATGTCCTTGGCGACGAACACGACCGTGCCGGTCTGGTTCGTGAACTTCTTGTCGATCGATCCGTGATTCTTGGTGACGCTCTGGGTGGACTCGGTGGCGTCGGCGGTCTCGACGCCGACGATCTGCCCGTTCTTCCAGGTGACCTTCACGAAGTCGGCGGTGGTCTCGGACAGGACGGCGTTGCCGTCGGCGTCCTTGACGGGCGCGCCCTTCCTCACTGTGGTCTTACCCGCCTGTCCGTCGTCCTGGAGCAGGTACCGCACGCCGTTGCCCGTCTTCTGGTCGTAGTACATCCCGGCCCGCTTCAGGTCATCGTTCAAGGTGTCGAACACCTTCGAGGCGGACCCGTCCGCTCTGTTGGTCATGTGGTGCGGGACGCCCTGCCTGTCATAGACCGTCCTGATCTCGCCCTTGCCGTCCACGTCGGCGGTGAGCGACCTGCGCTCGTTGATGTGCTTGAGCCGCCCACCCTCGCAATCGCCGGGATTCTCCTGGCAGTAGGCCCTCAGCTCCGGGTCGAAGAGCCCCGACGGGTCGCTGCGGGTGACCGGGTTGTTGTGGCTGTACCCGTAGCCGTCGAGCTGCAGCGGATCGTTCAGGTCCATGATGGGGTCGACCGAGACGAACCGGCCGATGGCCGGGTCGTACTCGCGCGCCCCGAGATGGGTGAGCCCGGTGTCCGCGTCCTTGGTCCCACCGACGAAGCCGCGGTCGCCGGTCCAGACGGTGGGCTGCGCTCCGCGCGGTCCGCCGAAGATGCCCGTCTTGCGGCGCACGATCGTCTGCGTGGCGGCGTCGACCTGGGTCGTGCCGGTGCCGTGGTGGTCGGCGAGCAGGAAGGTCAGCTTCCCGCCCGTCCGCAGCGCGATCGTGGTGCCGCCGGCGGAGTAGTAGCGGGTGCCGGTGACGTTGCCCTCGCCGCCCTTCCTCAGCTCGTTGCCGCCGGGCAGGTAGAGGGTGGTGCCGGTGGAGTCGGTGCGGAACAGCCGGGACCCGGCCGCGTCGTACCGGTAGCTCGTTACCGTGGAGCCCTGGGTGGTCTTGGCCAGACGGCCCTCGGCGTCCCACTCCAGCTTCTGTTCGGCGGCCGTGCCGATCGTGCGGCTGACCGTGCGCCCGCCGGCGTCGTAGCCGTATTCCTCCGTGACGTTCCCGCCGGGCCCGGTCTGGCTGACGGACGGCAGACTGTGCTTGCCGGTGGCCGGCGCCCCGTAGGTCCGGGTGATGTCACCCGTGGGACCGGACGCCGTCGCGTGCTGGACCTCGCTCGTCCGGTTTCCCGTGACGCCGTAGGAGTACGTCGTCCAGTACGCATCCGGTCCGCCCACCGTCGAGGCCGACGGGCCGGTGGCGCAGCCGTCCGGGGCGGCCGACGCCGCAGTCCACGCCTCGGTGATCTGGCGCAGGGCGTCGAGGGTGAAGCACTGGGTGTCCGTCACCTGCTGCGCGTCCTGGCCCGACACGGTCTTCACCGAGGTGATGTTGCCGGTCGGGTCGTAGGCGTAGCGGGTGTCGTCGATGCGCTGCGGCGCCAGCTCCCGGTCGGTGACCGCCCGGGTCAGGTCGCCGGTGTGCTCGTCGTACTCGAACGAGGACCACAGGTGCTTCGCGAACTCGCCGTACTCGGTCCGTGTCGCCCGGCCGTAGTGGTCGTACGTCATCGCGGAGACCAGCGGGTCGGTGCCCGCGCCGATGGTGTTCGGCAGGCCGCCGGCCGCGGTGTAGGTGTTGACCAGCTTCTCCGACGGCAGTCCGCCCATGGCGGGCTGTTGGACCCACATCACCTGGTTGGTGTTGATGTTGTAGCTGGTGGTCCACTTGTAGGTGCCGGCCAGCGCGCCGTTCTCCGTGGACACCGGGATGGTGACCTGGGTGCCGACCGGGCTGTAGGCCCCGTTGTAGTTGACGACGGATTCCTCGTACGCCAGGCCGTCGATCCACCGGGTGGACTTGGCCGGCTTGCCCTTGCCGCCGGTGGCGGTGTCGTACGTCCACGTCGCCAGGGTGGTGGTGCCCTGCTTGAGCGCGGTCTGACGGCCCAGGTCGTCGAAGTCGCTGTGCAGCGTGACGCCGCCGGCCTTGGTGACGTCGGTGGCCCGGTCGCCCCGGTCGAAGGTGGTGTCGGTGACACCCTTGTCAGGGTCGTCGACGTGGACCTGCCGGCCGCGGACGTCGTAGCCGTAGCTCCACGCGGCTCCCGAGGGGTCGGTGACCCGTGCGAGGAAGCCGCGCTTGTCGTAGGCGTACCGGGTGGTCAGGAACGCAGTCCGGGCCGCATCGGTGTACGTCCGGATCTCAGTGGTGCGGCCCTTGGCATCCGTCAGCGTCGTCGTGGCAGTCCCGCCGCGCGGCGGGACGACCGTGGTGGTGTCACCGGTGTAGACGGTGGTGACCCGCTTGGTCTCGTCCCCGAACCGGCGGGAGACGACATCGGTGACCCGCCCCGCCCCGTCGTACAGGGTGTCGGTGGAGGCCGGGTAGTTCAGCTCCTCGCCGGTGGCCAGGACAGGCTCGGCCGATCCGGTGGCGAAGAAGGTGCCGGAGTCGCGCCAGACCAGGCCGCGAGTGTCGTAGAAGCTCTCCCGGACGAGCCGCCCAGCTCCGTCGGGTGACGGGGTCTGGGTCTGCCGTGAGCGCAGCAGGCCGTCGAAGAAGGCGTAGGCCGTGCGGTAGACCGAGTTGTGGTCGAGGGTGCTCGTCGCGACCACGTTGGGGCCGTCGTTGCGGACGGTGTAGGCGAAGGCGTACGTCGGCGACGTCGGGTAGGTGGCGGCCGGCCGGGTCGGGGTCCAGATCTTGACGACCCGGCCGAGGGGGTCGTACGCCGTCGTGGTGACCCGGTTGTTCGCGTCGGTGACGGTGAGTGGCTGTGCGCGCAGCGGGTCGGAGACCGTGGTGATCTGGTGGCCCAGCGGGTTGGTGGTCACCGTAGTGGTGGGCACCTCGCCGACGGCCGGGGTGAAGGACGTCGTGCTCTTCTTGCCGTACACGTCCGTCGTGCTCAGCGGGCGGCCGTAGACGTCGAAGTCGCCCACCGGGGTGGTGTTGGTGACCTCGTATCCGGTGCCGCTGCCGTTGATCGACTCAAGGCGGGTGACATCGCCCTTGGTGGGGGCGGTGGCGGGGTCGGTCGCGCCGTCGAAGTAGCTGCGGTTGTCGGAGATGACGTCGGAGGGCCGGCTGATCGCGCCGTCGCACGCCCCGGCGACCACCTCCGTGCGGTACACCCGGTCGACGATCCACGCGGCCGTGTTCCGGGCGTAGTACGCCGTCGTGCAGGACTCGTCGCCCGTCTTGTCCACGTCACCGAGGTCGGACGTCTGGTCGACCATGCCGTAGGAGTCGAAGCGGCGCGTCAGCGCGGCCGTGCGGGTGCCGCCGGAGACGGTCGTGAGCGACTCCTCCTTCTCGGCCCCCGTGTGGTACGCCTGAAGATCCGGCAGACCGGTCCGGGCGCGGGTAGCCGTCGGCTCGGAGCGCCAGGGGGTCGTGGCGGTCGCGGAGAGCAGCTTGCTCGTGTCGTCGCCGTCGAAGACGGCGGACGCCCGCGGCATTCCCGCGAACTGCTCGCGGTCGGTGGCCGTCCGGCCGGCGTAGTCGGCGACCTGGGCCCCGTCGATCCCGCGGAAGTACCGGGTCTCGGTGAGGGTCTTCGGGTCGAGGGCCGCGCCGGTGCGGGTCTGCACCCGGCCGTAGCCGCGTGGGACGGAGTAGGTACGGTCCTCCGCCTTGGTGAACTCGTCGGTGCTCTTCGCCCAGGCGGCGCCGTCCAGATAGGCGTACGAGGTCACCGTGTCGGGCGTCGTGAGGAGGTTGTCACCCTCCACGACTTGTGTGACCACGTAGCTGTTGAACCAGTCCTGCTTCGCCGTCTCGCCCTCGTACGCCCACTTCACCGGGAAGCAGCGCGTGGCGTTGGAAGCGTCCGCAGGGGGCAGGGAGCTCGCGGTGCAGTCCGGCTGCGAGTAGTACGCGCCGATGGTTCCGCCGGACTCCGTGGTGATCTGGTACATCCGCAGCCTGACGAACGCCGCGAGACCGTCACCTGTCTTGTCGACCCGGTTGGCGCGCTGCTCGCCCGCGAACGTCACAGGATGCAGTGTGAGACCGCCGCCGACCTTGCCGGTGTGCGTGATGGACTTCAGCCACATCGGAGTGGAGATTCCGTCACCGGAAGGGGGGAAGTCCTGGTCCAGGGCCCAGACGTCGACGTCCTTGTGCACGCCACCGGTGAGGACCTTGGCGGTGATCGTCGTCAGACGCTTGCGGGACCAGTACGTCGGGGCGAAGCGGTCCGTGCAGTCGTCACCGTTCTCGCAGTACTGGTCGAACGGGGTGTCGGGCCAGTTCCTGGCGTTGGTCTCGTCGAAGGTGCCACACCCTGTGAGGCAACGCTCGGAGACGCCGAACTCGACCCGGCCCATCGCCTTGCCGGTGTAGACGGCGTCGCCGCGCAGACCGTAGTCGATGTGGTCGAGCCAGCCGCCGCGCACGTACGGGGTCGGCGTCCCCTTGCCCGTGGTCGAGTCGAAGGCGCGGGCGTAGTTGTTCGTCTCGGTGTTCCAGTAGTACGCCATGGCGTTGCCGTGGGAGTCCACGACGTAGTCGAGCTGCCAGCGCCAGGCCTGCTGGCACCAGCCCGCGGGGAAGCTGGCGTTGTAGCAGGGCTCGCCCGGCTGGTTGCCGAAGACGGGCGTCGTCCAGGCGGAGTTGGTGACGGGGTCGTCCGCCGCCTCGCCGTGGCCGTTCCAGCCCGGGAGCCGGTTCAGACCGAAGAAGTACTGGGTGCCGTCGGGCGTCGTGACCTTCCAATGCTCACCATCGTTGTCGCCGTTCGCAGCCCCGGTCAGCCGCTCGACCTTCTCGCCCGAGTCCGCCTCTGGGTGCCAGCCCTTGCCGGGCTCGTACACGAGCTCGGTGGACTTGCCACCCAGGTTCAAAATGGCGTTGTCGCCGAACCAACACTGGTCGAAGCGCTTGGCGGTGTTGGTGCCGTCGACCTTGTCGTCTTCACAGCCGATGTAACGGCGCTCGATGAAGCCGGGTTCGTACGACCACCCGTCACCGAGCCAGCCGGGCTGGTTGTTGGAGGCCGCCGTACGCCCGTCCACCGACTGCGAGTTGTAGCCGAGAGCGATGCCCGGGACGAGACCGCCCGGCACGGACGGGACCTTGACCGGGTAGTTCCAGCTGAGGGCCCCGGTGGAGCCGCCGGCGCTCCAGGAACCCGACGCCTGCAGGGGGCTGGCCTTGTAGTCACCGGAGGAGCCGCCCGCGCCCGCGGTCAGGGCGAGCACGATCGCGCCACCCGACGAGAACGCGGCCGTACGGGCCGACGCCGCGCCGCTGGGGGCACCCGCGCCGGAAGCGGCGGGGAGCTCGGCCGAGACCCGCAGCTTCTCCGTGTCGTTGCGGCCGGCGAGCGGCCGACGGCGCTGGCACTCCGCGCGTTCGGGCGTGGTCAGCGCACAGCCGGGCAGCTCGACGAGGCGCAGCCGCGCCGCCCAGTCGCCGCCGTAGGCGCCCTTGAACGCCGCGTAGTCGACGGAGACTTCGGACCGCCCGGAGGCGGTGGAGCCGGTGGAGCCGTCCGCGGGGCGTACCGAGAGCAGGACGCCGTCGACTCCGGCCCTGCGCGTGGCCGCCCGGTCGGCGACGGTCACGTCGATCCGGGTCGCCGCGGGCTCCGTCGTCCCGGGCTTCGTTGCGAGGGCGCTCCGGGACCGGGCGTCGGGCGCGGCGCCGGTGCTCGTCACCGTGACGGGCAGTGACCCCGGCTTGCCGGTGGCCGAGCGGCGCGCTCCGGCCGGGACGGCGCCGAGGTCGAGCGTGGTGTGTCCCGGGGCGGGCCACGTGACAGGGGGCGCGCCCTTCCAGGGATGCGCCGCAGCGTCGTCCTTGCGTGTGGTGCCTCCCACCGCCATGGGGGCGACCGGAACGGGCTTCGGTTGATGGAGTTCGGGCAGGGAGAGCCCGCCGTGTCTGTTCACGTCGGCTATGGAGGACGCTGGCAGCATCCCCACGAGCACGATCGCGGTGAGCGAGGCTGCCAGCCCTCGCCCGATGGTTTGTCTCACCATGTACCTTTCAAAGAATCATGGAATGATCGGGGTACCGTAACAGCCGTTCTGGAACGGAGATCGACCTTTTCCGGCAACGGAAAAGAGGGATCGTCAGACGCCCGGAAACACTGGGTGAACCACCTGGCGCACCGCGCTGACCTGGGTAGAGTCCCGCCTCGGTAACGAACCGAGGAGCACGAATGCACCATCACGGATCCCGCCGGACCCACCGGCACAGACGGGCGCTCGACCGGGCGTTGGCGCTCGTCCTCGCCGTCGGCGTGAGCGCCGGCGTCCTGACGGCGGTCACGGCGGTACCCGCCGCGGCCGCCTGGGTCGAACCCGACCCCGTCGCCGACGGCTCGATGAGCGAGGAGGACTTCGCCCTGAAGCGGGCGAAGGAGACGGGCCTGCCGTACGAACTCGTCTCGGCCCGCACGGAGTCCTCGGACACCTGGGCCCAGCCGGCCGGCTCGTGGACGGTGAAGCGCTACGGCACCCCGGTCCGGGTGCTGCGCGACGGCCGGTGGGTGTCGACGGACCCGACCCTGGAGTTCACCGCGGACGGGGCGGTGGCCGCCAAGGCGACGACGGTCTCGGTGAGGTTCTCCGGCGGCGGCACCATGCCGCTGCTCAGCGGCGTCAAGGACGGACGCACCCTGTCCCTGTCGTGGCCGGCCGCCCTGCCGCGCCCGACCCTGGACGCCAATGTCGCCACCTACGCGGACGTACTGCCGGGCGTGGACCTCCAGTTGAAGGCGGAGGTGGAGGGCTTCTCCCAGCTCCTCGTCGTCAAGACCGCGGAGGCCGCGCGGAACCCGGCCCTCGCCACCCTGAAGTTCAAGCTGGACACGGTCGGCCTCACCGTGTCGGCGGACGCCGAGACCGGCGCCCTGACCGCCGTCAACCCGGCCGGCCAGACGGTGTTCACCAGCCCGTCGCCGCTGATGTGGGACTCGACGACCGTCTCCTCGGACGGCGGTACGGGGGCGCTCGCCGCGCGGTCGCTCGCGTCCGGTCCGGCGATAGCGGCCACGACCGCCGAGGGTGCCGAGGAGGAACCTGCGGCACCGGGAGACCTGTTCACCCCGCAGGCGGGTGCGCGGGACGCCCACATGGACACCACGGTCGCGGGCGGCTCGCTCCAGATCACGCCCGATTAGGAACTGCTGACCGGCGTGTCGACGCGCTACCCGGTGTTCATCGACCCGTCGTGGGCGTGGGGCAAGCGCCAGAACTGGACCCGGGCGTACAAGAAGTACCCGAACACCTCCTACTGGAACAGCAAGGACGACGTCCGGGTCGGGTACGAGGCCCAGACCAACGGCCTGTCCCGCTCGTTCTTCCAGATGGACACGTCCGGCATCAGGGGCGCGCAGGTACAGAAATCGACGTTCCGCATCCGCAACACCTGGTCCTGGTCCTGCCAGGACCGCCCGGTGGAGCTGTGGAGCACCGGCTCGATATCCTCCGCCACCACCTGGAACAACCAGCCCGCCCGCGTCTCCCGGCTCGACACGGTCGACGACTCCAAGGGCTGGAGCTCGACGTGCGCGGCGGGCGACCTGGAGTTCGACGCGACCGCCCTCGCGCGCCAGGCGGCGGCGGGCAACTGGGCGAGCGTGAACCTGGGGCTCTACGCCTCCAACGAGAGCGACACCTTCGGCTGGAAGCGCCTCGACCCCAAGACGGCGACGCTGGAGACCGCGTACAACAATCCGCCGCGCACCCCCTCCGGCCTGGGCACGAACCCCGCCACCCCGTGCGCGAACGGCGGGCTGCTCGGCAACACCCGGGTCTCGGTGTACGCCCTCGTGGACGATCCCGACGCCGGCAACCTGAACGCCGAATTCCAGGTGTTCCCGGCCGGTTCGGGCACGCCGTCCGCCACGACGTCCGTCTCCGCGAACCGCGGCCGGGTGGCGACCTGGTCCGTGCCCGACGCCGCGCTCCCCACCGGCGACTACCGCTGGCGGGTCCGGGCCGTGGACGGCGACGGGCTGACCTCCGACTGGTCGGAGACCTGCGCGTTCTCCGTGGACCGTACCCGGCCCGACCGGCAGCCAGTGATCGACTCCACCACCTTCCCGAACGGCGACAAGGGCTGGCCGGCCACCACGGGCCGGGCGCGCACAGCGGGCACCTTCACCTTCGACGCCAACGGCGTGCCGGACGTCAAGGAGATCCGCTGGTCCACGGACTTCGATCCGCGCACCCGCTCGGTGGCTCCCGGCGGCGGCGTGTCGATCACCCCGCCGGGATACGGTCCCCACTACGTGTACGCGTACAGCGTCGACACCGCGGGCAACCGCTCCGACCTCGCCACGTACCTCTACTACGCGACCCGTTCGCAGGACCGGGACGGCCCCGGTGACCTGAACGGGGACGGCAACCGGGACATCTGGAGCGCGGACGGCGAGGGCCGCCTCGTCACCTACGCCGGTCAGGGCGGCAGCACCTTCTCCCCGGCCGGCAACGGCGGCATGACCTTCGACGGCGCGCAGGTGACGGCGTCCGGGGACTGGGGACAAGACGGCTACAACGACCTCGTCTCCCTCCAGTACGTCGCGAACGACAAGCGCAAGAAGCTGTTCGTCTACCCGAACAACGGGCAGGGCACGATCAGCGACGGCAGCGTCGAGCTGACCGTCGCCTGCCCGGCGAAGGACCCCGACCTCGGCTGCGACTTCGGCGACGACTGGAGCGGCGACGACCACTGGTCCGACGCCGAGCAGATCGTGGCACCGGGGGACATGAACGGGGACGGCGTCCCCGACCTGCTGGTCAAGCAGGGCCGGCAGCTGTGGGCCTACTACGGCAACCGCGCCACCAAGACGCTCGACAACGACGGCGGCCCGGTGCTGGTCGGCAACGGGGACTGGGACCGGTTCACCGTCATCGTCCCCGGCGACGTGAACGGCGACGGCGTTTCCGACCTGTGGCTGCGCGAGGACGCCACCGGCGACATCTACCGGAGTTACGGCAGCAAGGGCGGCAACGGGCGCCTCGACCCCGCGACCTGGGGGACCGCCGGCCGCGTCAGGATCGGCTACGGCATCACCCTCGCCGAATACCCCACCGTCGGGTCGGTCGGCGACATCAGCGGCGACGAGCTGCCCGACCTCTGGGCGCGCAAGGCCGACGACACCGTCATGGGCTGGCCGGGCATCGTGCCCGGCGCGGACGGGCGCGCCTTCGGCGCCGACTTCGCCATCGACGGGAAGCGCGCGCGGACACCCGTCGCGGCGAACGAGGTGGGCAACAGCGGCGACCGGGTGCGGTGGGCCGACTTCGACGGCGACGGCAAGCTGGACTACCTCACCGTCGCGGACAACGGGAACGTCGCCGCCTGGCTCAACCACGGCGGCGACACCGGTGGCGGCTGGCAGTACCTCGGCCGCGTCGCGACCGGTCTGACCACCGACCGGTCCCGGGTCCGGTTCGCCGACTTCGACGGCGACGGCAAGGCCGACTACCTGATGATCAACCCCAACGGGTCGGTCGTGGTCTACCTGAACCACGGCGGTGACCCGGGCGGCGGCTGGCAGAACCTGGGACAGGTGGCCACGGGCATCACCAATGATCCGTCCAAGGTCCGGTTCGCGGACTTCGACGGAGACGGCCGCAGCGACTACCTCAACTTCGACGACGGCGGGCAGGTGTTCGCCCACCTCAACCGCGGTGGGGACATCGGCGGCGGCTGGCAGTGGATGGGCCGGATCGCGACCGGCGTGAACGGGGACCGGTCCCGGGTCCGGTTCGCCGACTTCGACGGCGACGGCAAGGCCGACTACCAGATCATCTGGCCCGACGGTCATGTCGACGCCCACCTCAACCGGGGCGGCGACCCCGGACACGGCTGGGAGCCCGTCGGCCAGGTCGCCACCGGCGCGACGACCGACCACACGCGCGTCCAGCTCGGTGACTTCACCGGGGACGGTCACGCGGACTACGTCCTGGCGGGCGCGGGGAACAGCGCCGAGGTCTACGCCTGGAACGGCGGCGACACGGCCAGCACCCATGGCTGGATCTGGCTCGGACGCGTGGCGACGGGCTCCTGACCGTACAGGCGACGGACGCCCCGGCACCGATGCCCCGGCGGGTCGCCCGCCGGGGCATCGGCACGTACCCGGCCGCCGGAGGCGTCAGCCCCGCCCGGTTTCACGTTCCTCCTCCGCCGAGGACAAGGTCGGTGGCCGGCCGACAGGGCCTGCCGAAGGCCGCGCTGCGCTGCTCGAACCCCGGCGGGAGCCATCCCCGTTCCAGAAGACGGGGGTGCGCGGGGAACCGAGTGAGCGCGGCGAGGGCGAACATCAGAGAGGCCCAGGGGGTGGCGATGCGCATCGCCACCTGGGCCCCGTCCGTGGTGACGAGATGGGTGTGGAAGACGTCGGGCGCGACCAGGTCGATCGAGCGCAGGCCGGACCAGTACAGGAGGACCGAGTCGGCCGGTTTGACGGGATGGATGATGAACGCCCCCATCCGACTGACCGTCACCTCGCCGGGATCCCCGGCGACCCACCGCGGCTGAGCGTCGCGGGCGGCCGCAGCGCGCCGTGAGGAGTTGCCGGCCGCAGAGCCGAGGAGGCTGCCGAGCACGAACGCCGGCGATCCCGCAGCCACGATCTGGGTGTGGTGGTAGCTGCCGTCGCCCAGAGCCGTCCACTTGAAAGACCGGGCCGGGCCGGTGACCAGCGCCCGGTCGCCCGGGGGCAGCGGGGCGACGGTCGCGACGAGCGGGCGACGGTCGAGCCGCCCCTGGACGATGTCGGCGACGATCTCGCAGGTGTGCCACAGGTACTCGTCGAAGGGAGTCCAGGGCGGCTGGTCGGTGGGGGCGGGGTGCTGGGTCACGGGCTCTCCTGATCGTGGGAAGTGCCGGTGGGACTGGCGGCGTCTCGGCCGCCGCTGATGATGCCGAACTCCTGTGGGAGCTTGGAGCGCATCGCAAGGACCAGCAGACCAGCACCGACCGGCAACACACCAGTGATCAGAGCGAGTTGGGTGGAAATCTGCCCGGCGTCCCCTCGGCTCTCCAGACCCTGACCGCGTGGCTCTTGAGCCACGCGGTCAGGGTCTGGACGTCCATGACGGGGTCCCCCTTTTCGGGTCTCCAGTTCCCGCGGACGGTGATCGCGACCGGGATCATCACGAAGACGATCCGGGAGTTGCGGCAGCCCGCATCCGGCGCCCGCTCTATCGAAGAAGTACCCCAAAGAGAGGCAGAAAGCAGGAAGCAGGAAGCCGCCTGTTGCGGTCGACGTGCCGGGCCGGACGCGCCACGGCGGCTTCGGCTCACCCACACCGATGGAGGTCCCCCCCCGTGACCCGCTCCTGGGAACTGCAAGGGCGAAGTGTGGTCGTCACCGGCGCCGCCCGTGGTCTGGGCACCGGCCTGGCCCGCCTGCTCGCCGGACACGGCATGCGGGTGGCGCTGCTGGGACGGGAACAGGCCACTCTCGAAGCGGTCGCGGTGACGCTCGACACCGAGAGCTGCGTCGTGGAGGTCGACGTCACCGACGAACCAGGGATGCGGCGAGCTGCCGCAGAGGTCACGCGCAAGCTCGGTGCCCCGTCCGTCGTCATCGCCAACGCCGGGGTCGCGGAAGGCGGCCCCTTCGAGTCCTCCGACCTCGATCTCTGGCGTCGCGTCGTGGAGGTCAACCTCGTGGGCAGCGCGGTCACCGCGCGAGCCTTCCTGCCCGGTCTGCTCGTCACCCGGGGTTACTTCCTCCAGGTCGCCTCGACGGCCGCCTTCGGCGCGGCCCCGATGATGAGCGCCTACTGCGCTTCCAAGGCGGGTGCCGAGGCCTTCGCCCGCTCCGTCCGTGCCGAACTGGTCCACCGGGGTGTCGGCGTGGGCGTGGCGTACCTGCACTGGACCGACACCGACACCAACATGGTCAAGGACGTCGACCGCCACACGGTCCTGCGCGAGTTGCGCGGACACATGCCGGCCCCCGCCCGCCGCGTCTACCCGGTGGGCCAGGTGGCGTCCTGGCTCGTGCGGGGCGTCGAGCGACGTTCCGCCTCCGTCTACGCACCCCCATGGCTGCGGCTCGCCCAGGCGGGACGGCCGTTCTTCCCCCTCGCGGTCGACCTGCTCTCCCGGCGGACGCTGCCCCGGCTCATGCGGGACCACTCCTTCGAGCAGACCGGGCTCCTCGGCGAGGGCGGGCGCATCGAGGAGAGGCTGATAGACCGCTCCACTGCCGAACGGTCGAACGACCGGCGCGAGGCCCGCTGAGACAGGCGTCGAAGGCGCGGCGGGAAGCACCCGGGCGAATCGCGACGTACGCGAGGTTGAAGAGGGAGCGGCGAACGCCATCCGCGCCGATACGGGACCGCGCCGGTCGGCGCTGCCCACCGAAGCCCGAAGCCCGAAACCCGAAACCCGAAGCCCTCCGTGAGCAGAGGGACGGTGGCGGATCGGTCCACCGGAGGCCGACCCAGGGGTGCGCGAACAAGGAATCGCCACAACGATGCAAGAACGATGCGACTGGCCGTACGGGCCTGCCGGAGAGACGCTGGTTCTCCTACGCCTCGTCGCCCCCTGCCCCTCGGTCGCACGGCGCGTCGCGGAGGTACCCGACGGAACAAACACCCTACCGGGCCTCGCCTTTCGGCCAGGGGTTCGACGATTGGGGACACTTCCATGAACACCACCCACGCCCTCGCAGCGCAAGGACTGGCTGCCGGTGTCTGGCAATCCGGACTCGCCCAGGTGCTCGGCGGCCTGATCGTGGTCGTCGTGCTCATCGGTGCTTTCGTGCTGGGGGTCAGGCTCACGAGGAGGGAGCTGCCACCCCCGGACCCCGAGACCCAGCCGCACCGGCCCGAGACGAGCCGGCTTCCCGGTGAGACGTCCGAGTACCGGAAGCCCTCCGAGATGCCACACACCGACGGGGAGCACCGTCTCTTGCCCTACAACCTGAAGAACTGTGGCGAGGCCTCGGCCGATCCGCCCAGTGAGGAGAGGCGCAAGTGGGGCGGCATCTCAAGCGGCGGCTTCGGTAGCGGCGGTACGGGCCACGGCGACTGAAACGCGTAGGTCGTGTCTGTGGGGAGTGGCGAACGGCGCGCGAGGGGTTTCTCCCTCGCGCGCCGTTTCCCGCGTTCGGCGGGGGAGGAGGCCGGCGCGGGTCTCACGGTCGGCTTGCGGGGGATGGCGCACGGTGATCCCCGTGTGTCCATTGCTTGGCCCGGAACGACAATGCGCCCCGCACGGCGATATCGTGCGCGAGGCCTCCGCCCCCCTTTTTTCACCCACTGGCATCCCGTTGTGCCGGGTTGGGCCCGACGCAGTTGCATCGATTTCCAGGACGCCGAGGACGCCGAGGACGTCGAGGACGCCGAGGACGTCGCTCAGCAGGTGTTCGTGGTCGAGGTAGACGCCGACCGGCGGGTCGTCCTGTGCCACGAGGGGGTCGCCGGTGGCACTCAGATCCACGGTGCTCTCCAGGGGGAAGGGCGGTGACGCCCGCGGGGGACGAGCGGGGCTGATGGCACTCCTACAGGGGCTGGCCCCATGGCGCGTGGCACGCAGCAACTTCTCCCAAGGGTGACTCTGCGTGGCGGGGGCTAGATTCGGGGCATGACGGATGCCCGGCGTACGACGGTCGAGGCCCTGGCGGCGGCGCTGGGCGAGAGGTTCGGGACGGCCTTCGCCGTCGAGGCGGACACAGGGGGTGGGCTGGCGCTGGTCTGGACGGACGGGCCAACCACCGACCAGGTCGCGGAGGCGGCCCGGGTGCCGGTATGGACGTCGGAGGCAGCCGAAGGGCTCGCGTTCCACCGCGCATTGTCGGAACGGGCGGTGGCGCTCGGCGCGATCCGGCTGGCGGTGGCCCCGAGCCCGCTGGCCTGCGGACTGCCCGTGCCGGTCTCGCCGGCCGGCGTCGAGTCGCTGTGGTGGCGGACGCCGTTGCCCGCCACGGCCACCCCGCGCGAGGAACGGCTCGTGTACGGCCTCCTGTACGAGGTCCACGACGACCACCGCAGCAACCACGTCACCCCACAGCAGATCTGCGACGGTCTCGCGCACCGGGGCATCGCGACGCTGCTGCTCCGGTCCGGGACCGAACTGACCCCCGCCGAGGTCCTGACGGCCCGGTACGCAGCCGCGCACGGTCACCTTGCCTGGCGGCACCGGCTCGCGACGATGCCGGTCCCGGTCCTCCTGCGGGCCGTCCGCGAGGACCCGCAGGCGCCGCCGGAGTGCCGGGCGGCGGCCCGCGCGCTGGAGACGGGGGAGGAGGCCGGTGGGGACATCCGTACCGCGTGACCGGGACGGATCGTTCGAGCCGAAGATCGTCAAGAAGCGGAAGAAGCGGCAGAAGCGGCAGAAGCACCTGACCGGCGTGGACGAGATGGTCATCGCGCTGTCCGCGAAGGGGCTGACCACGGGCGGGATCCAGGCCCACCGGGCCGAGATCTATGGCGCCGACGTCTCGCGCCAGACGATCCCCACGATCCGGGCCAGACGATCCCCACGATCCGCGCCAGACGATCTCCACGATCCGCGCCAGACGATCTCCACGATCACCGACAAGGTCCCGAGGGGATGGCCGAGTGGCAGAACCGGCCCCACGCCGCCCGTCAGCCGTTTGAGAAACCGCATTCAGATGATCCTGGACGGTGGAGCGCGAGGCCATGGAACACCCCCACGGACTCTTCTCCACGCAGCAGGAACCCGTACGCCCGAACCCGCCGGGCAGCCGCAGGAGACGCCTCGGGCAGACAGGTGCGCTGCCGGCGAACTCCTCGCCGACGACACCAGGCCCCAGGAGCCACGTGAGCCGAACGGGGTGCGCCCGCGTGTCCCATCTCCACCGCCCGCGGCGCCGGTGCCAGGGTGGACAACCCGTGCCACAGGTTTCTCGCAAGAGAGCTGCCCGGGGCAGGGCGGGGCGGTGGACCGACTGCCCCCGACGGGCCGTGGAGAAGGTGGAGGTGGGCAGGTGCCCCGGAGTCCGCTGTTGTCCCTGCGAGGGATCACCAAGCACTACGGCGGGGTCGTGGCCCTCGACTCGGTCGACCTGCAGGTGGACCACGGTCAGGTCCTCGGCCTGGTCGGCGACAGCGGAGCCGGTAAAAGCACCCTGGTCAAGGCCGTATCCGGAGTCACCCCACCGGATGCGGGAACCATCGAGTGGCAAGGCGTCCCCGTCGAACTGCGCCGGCCTGCCGATGCCCAACGGCTCGGCATCGCCACCGTCTACCAGGACCCCGCACTCATCGACCGGCTGGACGTGGTCGCCAACCTCTACCTCGGACGCGAACTGCGCCGGTTCGGGGTCCTGCGGCAGATCGAAATAGAAAAACGTTCACTCGCCCTGCTCGACCGGCTCGCCCTCGCCCTCCCCGACATCCGGGTTCCCGTCAGCACGCTCACCCTGGGCCAGCGCCAAACGGTCGCCATCGCCCGGGCACTGCTCGGCCACCCCCACCTGGTCGTCCTCGACGAGCCGACCGCGACCCTCACCGTGGAACAGACCTCGAGGATGCTCGACCTCATCCGCCGGATGCGGGACCAGGGCCATGCCGTGATCATGGTCAGCCACAACCTCGACGACGTCCAGGCGGTCGCCGACCGCATCACGGTGCTCCGCCTGGGCGGCAACGGCGGGGTGTTCGAAGCCCGGTACACCAGCCAGGAACAGCTCGTGGCCGCCATCAGCGGCGGGCACCCGCTCGCGGCGACCCTCCAGCAGAGCCTGCTGCCGCGCGGGCTGCCGGCGCAGGACGCCGTCGAGGCCGCCCACCGCTACCTTCCCGCACACGCCGGAGTGGGCGGCGACTGGTTCGACGTGATCCCGCTGTCCGGCGCCCGGGTCGCACTCGTGGTCGGCGACGTCGTCGGACACGGCCTGCACGCCGCCGCCACCATGGGCCGGCTGCGCACCGCCGTGCACAACCTCGCCATACTCGACCTGCCGCCCAACGAACTCCTCACCCACCTCGACGAGGTCGTCGCCCGCATCGACGAGGAACACACGGCCGGCGGCCGCGAGGAAGCCGTCATCGGCGCCACCTGCCTCTACGCGGTCTACGACCCGGTCTCCTGCCGCTGCCAGATCGCCCGCGCCGGTCACCTGCCCGCCATCCTGGTGAACCCCGACGGCACCACCGACATCCCCGACACCCCCGCCGGCCCGCCCCTGGGGCTGCGCGGGCTGCCCTTCACCACGATCGAGCTCGACATCCCCGAAGGAAGCCAGCTCGTCTTCTACACCGACGGCCTGGTGGAGTCACGAACCAGCGACATCGACGTCGGCCTGGACCGGCTGCGCGCCGCCCTCGCCCGCCCCGGGCGCAGTCCGGAGCAGACCTGCCAGGCCGTACTGGCCGCGATGCTCCCGGCCGACTCGGCCGACGACATCGCCCTGCTGGTAGCGCGCACCAAGGCGCTGCCCGCCGACCGCATCGCCGAATGGAACGTCCCGCCCGACCCTTCGGCAGTAGCCGCGAGCCGAGCCGCCGCCACCGCCCACCTGCGCCGCTGGGGCCTGGAAGAACTGGCCCTCGGCACCGAACTGATCCTCAGCGAACTGGTCACCAACGCCATCCGGTACGGCGCCGGCCCCATCGGCGTACGCCTGGTCTACGCGCGGACGCTGATCTGCCAGGTCGCCGATGCCAGCAGCACCGCGCCGCGAGTGCGGCTGGCCGCCGACACCGACGAGGGCGGACGCGGCCTCTTCCTGGTCGGGCAGATCGCCCAGCGCTGGGGGACCCGGTACACCGAGACCGGGAAGGTCATCTGGGCCGAACAGACTCTGCCCTGACCGGAGACGCACCGCGCAACGGCGACACGCGGCGATCGGCCCCGTCCACGACGACGGACTCCGGCACAGCTTCTGCGAACCCCTCCCAGCGCGGTTCGCGCCTGCCACGGAACGGGCCGCCGACCCGCCGGTTCACCAGAACCGTCGGCCGGGGACACCGAGAACCGGCTCGATTGCACAGAAGCTGTGCCAGAACCGCCGAACATGAACAAAGCCATCTCAGACGACCACGTGACAACGCCCGTGGGGGGTTCCGTGGACGATTTCCACGTGCTAGCAAGAGACATGACCGCACAGCGCTCGTACGACGTCGTCATCGTGGGTGGTGGCCACAACGGACTGGTCGCCGCCGCCTACCTGGCCCGCGCCGGACGCACGGTCCTCGTCCTGGAACGGCTCGGCTCCACCGGAGGCGCCGCCGTGTCCATCCGGCCCTTCGACGGGGTCGACGCCCGGCTCTCCCGGTACTCCTACCTCGTCTCGCTCTTGCCGCAGAAGATCGTGCGCGAGCTCGGGCTGCGGTTCGCCGTGCGGAAGCGGTCCATCGCGTCGTACACCCCGAAGGGCGACACCGGCCTGCTGGTCGGCGGCGGTGCCGACCGCACCCGCGCATCCTTCGCGGCCCTCACCGGCTCGGAGCGGGAGTACGAGGCTTGGCAGGCCTTCTACGGCCGTATGGGAGAGGTGGCCAAGCGTGTCTTCCCCACGCTCACGGAGCCGCTGCCGTCCCGCGAGGAGCTCCGTGCCCGCGTGGCCGACGAGACGGCCTGGCGGATGCTGTTCGAGGAGCCGATCGGCGTGGCCGTCGAGGAGAACTTCGCCGAGGACCTCGTCCGGGGAGTCGTCCTGACCGACGCGCTGATCGGTACTTTCGCCGATGCCCACGACCCCTCGCTGCTCCAGAACCGGTGTTTCCTCTACCACGTGATCGGCGGCGGCACCGGTGACTGGGACGTTCCCGTAGGGGGCATGGGCGCTCTCACCGACGCCCTCGCCGACGCCGCCCGCGCCGCCGGCGCGGAGATTCGCACCGGCCACGAAGCCGTGCGGATCGAGACCGATGGCACTCGTGCCGAGATCACCTATCGCACGGCCGAGGAAGAAGGCGTCGTCGCTGCGAGGCACGCATTGGTAAACGCCTCCCCGCAGGCCCTCGCCGCCCTCCTCGGCGAGATGCCGCCGGTGCCCGCCGAAGGCGCCCAGCTCAAGGTCAACATGCTCCTCACCCGGCTGCCGAGGCTCCGAGACCGTTCCGTCGACCCGCGCGAGGCGTTCGCAGGCACCTTCCACATCGCCGAGGGATACGACCAGCTGGCCACCGCGTACACCGAGGCGGCCGCGGGGCGGCTGCCGAGCGCGCCACCGTCCGAGATCTACTGCCACTCGCTGACCGACCCCAGCATCCTCGGACCGGAGCTCGCCGGGAGCGGCTACCAGACTCTGACGCTCTTCGGGCTGCACGCCCCCGCCCGGCTGTTCGCTGCCGACAACAAGACCACCCGTGCCGCCCTCCTCAAGGCGACCCTTGCGGAGTTCGACGCGGTCCTCGACGAGCCGCTCGCCGACTGTCTTGCGCTCGACAGCGAGGGGCGGCCCTGCGTCGAGGCGAAGACGCCGCTCGACCTCGAACGCGATCTGCGGCTCCCCGGAGGGCACATCTTCCACCGTGATCTCTCCTTCCCCTACGCGGACGAGGGCATCGGCCCCTGGGGTGTCGAGACGGCTCATGCCAACGTCCTGCTCTGCGGCGCGGGCGCCGTCAGGGGCGGCGGGGTGAGCGGGATCCCTGGCCATAACGCGGCCATGGCGGTCCTCGGACTCTGACAACCCGCCCGCGCACGTTGATGGGCGGCTTCTGTTTTTCAGCGGTCGGCGTTTTGTTTTCCGCGCTTGGCTGTGGCTGGTGGTGGGGGATGGGTGAAGTAGCTGTTCACTGAAGATGTGACACCGATGCGGTGCTGAAGTGTTCTGCCGAAGTGCGGGTTGTCCTGGTGGCAGGTCTGTAGCGGTAGAGAGTCCCGGGCCGTGTCATTCGCCGCCGCAACCGCCGCATGATTCGCCACCACATGATTCGCCGTTGACGCCGTCGATGCCGTTGGCCCAGGAGCTGTTCGGGCGGCTGTCTGCCCGCCGGGCCTTTGGGGCCGGTAGTGGCCGGTGCTTCGAGGCGATCACGGCGTGGCGGGTGCTCTCCGGCACGGCGTCACGTGCGCGTTCCACCTGCTCTCGGCAGTGCGCGTCGAGCTCCGGCCAGCGGCGTCTGTCATCGCGGGGCCACAGGAGCGACACCGCGGCCATGGCCATCCAGTCGATCGGACCCCAGAAGATCCACGCTGCCAACCGCCCGTCCTCTTCGAACGGCACGGGCGCGTCGGCCAGCAGCACGTGCAGCCCCATGGCGAAGGCCGACAGGGCGGCGAACCCCGCAATCAGAGGCCTGCTCAGACCGGTCGTCATCACCAGTCCCGCGTCCTGTTCCCGCTCCCGCAGGAGCATGCGGAACTCCTCGAACCGGCGATGTACGCGGATCTCGTACACCTTCACCCCAGGGGCGCCCCCCGCTCCCCGGATGAACGCCGCCAGGACCGGGTCACGCGGCATCCTGCCGGGGGAGGCACCGACCAGTTCACCGCTCTGCCGGTACTCGGTGTTGAAGGCTTCCTGGCGGGCGATCGCCTCGGGCCACGCCTCGGCCGGGATGGCGTCCCACTTGGTCTGGCTGCCGTAGATCATCGCGACGTACTTCATCCCGGGTTCCCTCCCCATGCCGCGCGCGCCCCGCCGGCGCGCTGTCACCCCTGGGTCGGAGCCAGGAGAGGGGTTTCGATATCGGAGTGAGGGCCCGCACATGCCCGCGAACGGTGCTGCCGAGCTGGTCGAACAGCAACGCCACTCCACCATCGGCTCTACGACGGCCTCGCCCTGGAGCGCTCCACGGACCGCGACGCCCTGGAGCGCGCCCACTGCAACGGCCGCTCCTCGACCGCCGCCAGGCCGCGCCCTGGACCCGTAGCGCATCCTGAACCCAGGTGTCCTGCTCGACTGCCAAGGTCGGGTGGTAGGACGGTGGTGGGCCGTGCTGCCCTGTGTGCTTCGCCTTCACGGGGCGGGATCACGTGAGCGCGGGCGGCCGGTATCCGGTGCCGGATTTCGCCGTCATGCATCCGTCCCGGACATTGGAGTGGCCCGGGGGAGGCCGGGCGGCGTGGTTCCCGCATCTCCCAGCGCCACTTCCTATGGTCGGCGCAGGTACGGCAGTGGGCCGGCCGCTCAGACCCGATGGGGAGTCATGGTGCGTACGACGGTCAGGCCGGAAACGGTGACGTTCGTGCCCTCGAAAGGGCGTGCCACGTGCCGGTGGGCCCGCCGGCTTGCTGTCGCGGTGGGCCTCGCGGCGCTGTGTGTGCTGCCCACGACGATGGCGGGTGCGACCCCGTCGCAGGACGGCCGCACCTCCGCGCATGCGCCCCTGTACGTGTCCGACTACGGCAACAACCGGGTTGTCGCCCTGCCTACGGAAGGCGGCGATCAGACACCCGTGTCCTTCGAGGGTCTCGTACGGCCGACGGGCATGGTCTGGGACGCGTCGGGCCGCCTCTACGTGTCGGACACCGGCAACAACCGCGTGGTCGTGAGGACGGAGCACGGGGGTGGCCAGTCCACCGTCCCCACCGACGGCTTGTCGCGCCCCCTGGGGCTCGCCCTTGACCAGGCCGGGAATCTCTACGTCGCCGACAGCTTCAACGACCGGGTCGTGAAGGTGTCCCTGGCGAGCGGTACCCAGACGACCGTACCGACCACGGGGCTGCTGCACCCCTGGGGGCTGGCGACGGACGTCGCCGGGAACCTGTACGTCTCCGACTTCGTCAACGACCGCGTCGTCAAGGTGGCCGGCGACGGGAGCGGCCAGTCCACGATCCCCGCCCTCGGCCTCTCTCAGCCGACCGGCCTGGCACTCAGCGCCACGGGGGACCTCTACATCGCCGACAGCGGCAACAACCGCGTGGTCAAGATCGCGGAGGACGGCGGCCAGACCACCGTCCCCACCAACGGTCTCAACGATCCGCTCGGCCTCGCGCTCGATGGTTGCGGCGGCCTGTACATCGCCGACGGCCGCAACGACCGGGTTGTCCGCGTCCAGGAGACAGGCGGTGGCCAGACCACCCTCCCGGCCACCGGCCTGAACACGCCGACGGGCCTCGCCTTCCCACCGATGGGCACCCGCCCCTGAAACACCACGATCCCGGGCCGCGCGCAGGAGCGGACCCGGCGCAGTAGCACGGAGGAAGGACCAGGCCTGTCCCAGTGCCCAGGCGGCACAGAGGCGGGGCGACCGATCGATGCACCCCACCGGGGGGCGCCGCCCGGCCCCACGAAGAGCGCGATCACGGTTCGGATCCGGGCGACGCACCTGCGCGCGATTCAGGGCGCGCGCCTGAAGAGTGACGTACTGCTGCGCACGGGGACGGCCCTACCGTCCGCGAAGGCGCCGGTCACCCCGCTGCGCGGGATCCACCCACGGCCTGTTGGCGGTCGACCGTCTTCGCCCCTCGGCCATCGCGCCATCGGCATGGCACCAGGCCCGACTGGCTTTGTTCACGCGTTCCGGTTCGGGCTCACTTTCCGTGAAACCACCCGGTCCGGGTTCGTGGCCGCCGCGGGGCGAGCCGCCGACCGGCCGGTTCACCTGGTCGGCGGCCTCGGACACCGAGGATCGGCCCGGCTTCACGGAATGTGTGCCAGCACCTGGTTCTCACCTACGCAGCCAGCCAGGCGGCGTTGCCACCGGTGTTGGTGCCCGGCTGACGCCCCGGCTTGAGGAGACCGACGGCGAGGCCCTGATCAGCAACCGGTTCGGGTGGATCACCCACCGCGGGCTGGTGCGCCGGCCGTCGTGCTCGAACGTGCGGTGCGACGACGGCGTTCGGCTCGACACCGGCGCCGACTGCGACAACTGCGACAACGCGCTCCACTCCCGGAGGGCGTGGCGGGTGCGGATCGCGGCCTAGGTGTTCTGTCCCGGGAGGTTGGGGACGGGTGAGCCAGGTCTCGGCTGAGGGATCGTGAAGGGGTGTGACCCGGATACGCCAGAAACCCGCCAGAACTCGATCTCGGCCTGCCGAGTGCCTGACGGTGTCGGGGATCTTGGCGATGAAGGTCGGCCATGCCCTCGACATCTCGGTCTCCAAGATCCCCGACCTCGTCACCCGCGATCAGCTCTGCGTCTCCTCGCGGCGCCCCATGGCGGCCGCATCGGGTACGACGAGCAGCTTCCCGGTGGTACGCCGAGCCTCCAGATCGCTGTGGGCCTGGGCGGCCTCGGACAATGCGTAGCGGCCCGTCACGGTGACCTCAAGCGCCTTGGAGCGCACCCACTCGAACACATCGGCGGCCCGTCGGAGCAGTTCGGACCGATCGGCGATGAAGTCCCCGAGGCTGGGCCGGATCAGGGTCAGCGAACCGCCGTGGGCGAGCCGAATCGGATCGAACGGAGGCACGGCGCCACTTGCCGCGCCGAAGAGCACGAGATGGCCGCGGGTTCGCAGGCTGGCGAGGCTCGCATCGAAGGTGTGCGCGCCGACGCCGTCGAAGACAACCGGCAGTCCCTGACCGCCGTTGAGCCGCCTCACCTCGGCTGCGAGATCGTCGACCGCGGAGGAAAGGATCACCTCGGCGGCCCCGGCGCGCTTCGCCAGCTCGGCCTTCGCCGTGGTCGACGTCGTGCCGATCACCCTGCCGCCGAGATGGGTGATGAGCTGGGTCAGAAGCAGCCCCATGCCGCCAGCAGCCGCATGCACGAGCACCGTGTCGCCCCCCTGAACCGGGTAGGCGTCCTTGACGAGATAGTGCGCGGTCATGCCCTGGAGGAGCACGGCGGCGGCTGTCTCGAAGCCGATATCGTCGGGCAGCGGCACCAGCCGGGAGGAGTCCACGACGGCCCGCTCGGCATACGTGCCGGGAATCTCCACCCAACCGACCCGGTCCCCGACTGCGACGTCAGCGACGCCGGGTCCGACTTCGACGACCGTGCCGGCGCCCTCAGCGCCCGGGGTGAAGGGCAGCGGGAGGCTGTACCGGCCCTCGCGGTGGTAGACGTCGAGGAAGTTGACGCCGGATGCGGCGACCTCCACGACCGCCTCGCCCGGACCCGGCCGCGGCTGGTCCACCTCGGCCTCCCGCAGCACCTCGGGACCGCCCACTTCGTACACCTGAATCGCTCGCATGACCCTCCAATTAACGGCTCACCCCCCACCAACCCCGTTGATGGCGATCCGATTCCCGGCAAGCGGACCGGCCCGCCGCCCCCGCCGAGAGCCTGCTTTGCACCCGGGTCCGGGACAGGAGACCGAGGCCGTCAAGGGTCGACGAACGCGCCACCCGCCGCTTCCGCACCGCCGTACGACCACCGACCAAAACCGGCGTAGCCTCCGGCAGCTCCACCGTGCGGCGCACGAAGTCGACCACCGCCTCCGGATACTCCTCCGGCCTCGGGAACCGGCCGATCCGCTGGTACGACTTCAACGCCGGCAGCAGGGCCGGCTGATCTCCATCCGCTCCGCAGCCCACGCCGACCAGTCCCGTAGACGGCGCACATCGGCGCTCTCCAAGAACGAGACCGGTTCACGACACCATCTGAGCGGACATCAGCCACTCAACAGTCCGCAACCTCATGGCGCCGAGCCCCTGCGTCAGAGAGATCACTACGCTGACCCTCGGGGCAACACCGGCGGGGTCAGGCCCCGTTCCGTGAGGGGGGAACTGTGACCGACGACGACGTCGTACACGTCGACACCACAGCAGAGCGGGCCGTGCTCGGGGCGATGATGCTGTCGAAAGACTCCCTCGCAGACGTGGTCATGATCCTGGCACCACACGACTTCTACGACAGCCGCCACCAGAAGCTGTTCTCGGTCGTCCTCGACATGTTCGGCGCCGGCATACCCGCCGACCCCGCCGCGGTCGAAGCCGAACTTGCCCAACGGCATGAACTGGACACGGTCGGGCGCGGCATGGCACATGAGCTGGTGCGGGCATCCGGTGCAAGGCGGGACCCGACCGCGCTGGCCCACCGTGTGAGGGACGCGGCGATCCTGCGAGCCACTGTGGAAGCTGCCCGCAAGGCGGAGCGCCTGGTGACGGCCGCGGACATCGACGACGCCGACGAGGTCGTGAACGCAGCCCAGCAGGCCTTCTTCCAGGCAACCAGCCGGCACCAGCCCGCAGACCACGCCCAACCGCTCAGCGACGTCATGGAAGGCGCCCTCGACGAGATCGAAGCCATCGGCAGCCGGTTCGGAACCCTGCCCGGCATCCCTACCGGATTCACCGACCTCGACGCCCTCACCGGCGGCCTGATGCCCGGCCACCTGTCTGTCGTCGCCGCCAGGCCCGCCATGGGCAAATCCACCCTGGCCCTGGCCCTTCTCCGAAGCGCCTCCATCAAGCACGAAATCCCCAGCGTGCTGTTCAGCCTCCAGTCAGGCCGCAACGAGACCGCCATGCGCATCCTGTCCGCCGAGGCCCGCGTCGCCCTGCACCACATGCGCAGCGGCACGATGGACGACGAAGCATGGCGCCGCCTCGCCCGACGGATGCCCGACGTCTCCTCCGCCCCGCTCTACATCCAGGACGCCGGCTCACCGACCCTCCTCGACCTGCGGGCCCAATGCCGACGCCTGCGCATGCGCAACGGCGTCCGGCTCGTCGTGGTCGACTCCCTCCAGTCCCTCGACTACGGGACACGCCGCTTCAGCTCCCGCTACGAAGAGGTCTCCGAGATCGCCCGGGGCCTCAAAGCCCTCGCCAAGGAACTCGACATCACCGTCGTCGCTGTCTCCGACCTCACCCGCGGCCCGGAACAGCGCACCGACAAGAAGCCGATGATCAGCGACCTGCGTGACTCCGGCACCCTGGAGGAAACCGCCGACCTGGTCATCCTTCTCCACCGTGAGGACGCCTACGAGAAGGAGTCACCACGAGCCGGCGAAGCGGACTTCATCGTCGCCAAGCACCGGCACGGCCCCACCGCGACGATCACCGTGGCCTTCCAGGGGCACTACTCCCGGTTCGTCGACATGGCCCAGACCTGAAAGGAAGGCCGCAGTGCTCGACAATCTCGGTCGATACGACGGCGCGCACAGCGACTACTGCAAGACACACCTGTGCTGCCGCTGCCAGCAACGTCCCTGGACCACCCGCCTGGGCGACGAACGTCTCTGTGGGCTGTGCGCATCATGCTGCGTCTCGTGCGGCCGGGCGCCCGCGCCCCACCTCGAAGGACTGAACAACGGCGTCTGCGCCGAATGCCAGGGCCGGTGCGCCCGCTGCGGCAACCGGACCCCGGACACAGGCACCTGCACATGCCGCACCTGGAAGAAGGGGCCAGGAGGCGACCCCGTCGGCTTCGTCATGCAGGGATTTCCCCAGCCACTGCTCCAAGCCCTCGGCCACCGCCTTCCCCGCAGCCTGCCCGAGATCCTCTTCGACGAGCTCAGACACCGCACCCCCGCCCAGCTCCTCGCCCGGGTCGAACGCCGCTGGCACACCCGCTGGTCGCACGCGATCCACGAACGCGACGAGGACAACCGGCGGCGCTGGGCGCCCCAGGAGATCGCCGAGTTCCTCGTCGGCCGCGGCCCCTGCCAGAACCCGGCCTGCGAAGACGGCCACCTCATCCACGACGACATCCCCTGCAGCTACTGCCAGCAGCCCGAGCATCGCTTCGTTCCCGGCACCGCGACGGTCACCTCCACCAGTGAGCACGCCCGCAGAGCCGCGGCTCAAATCCGCCAAGCCCTCGTCGAGAACCGAACCGAACGCAAGAAACAGCCGGGTCTCCGCGGAGGAGCCGGCGCATGGCCGCGGAATCCCCGGCAGGACACATAACCAGCGGAACCACCACACATCAAGGACCGACGGATACCTGCTCCGCCGCCGCTACCGACCTCGAGGGGGAGACCAACGACCGGTCGTGAAGGGGATGCACGAGCCGTTGGACAGAGCTCGCACACCACGAAAGCGCCCGGGCACATCCATGCTGGTCCGGCGCACGGGGTACTCCCGACAGCGGATACGGCCCCGTGTGCGAAACCCCTGCCTCTTCCCCGTAGCGCCTTGCGCCCAAGCCCAGTCTGTTCAGCGACGAAGATCTCGGTGATCCCCACTGCCCCGGTGATCCCCACTGCCCCGGTGAAGTCCCTGCGCGGTGGACGCGCGCTGCTCGCGTTCGGCAAGACGATCACCTTGATGACGACCGTTCAAAGACAACAGGGCCTCCGGGAACCACTCGGAAGGGGATCGCACCCCCGAGCTACCTGGAGGCCCTGCTTTCACGCGCGGAAACCGCCGCAGTCACTCGGTCGAGACTCCCGTTCGATCGAGAGCCTTCGAGATCGGTACGTGCGCCAACCACTTACGTGTCGGGATGCTCCGGCAGGGCGAGCCAGTCCGACCAGGAGATCTCGCGGCCGAGGAAGCGCGGCTGCTCGAACGGCCAGTCGGCGGCGATCCACTGCGGCACCAGCGCGTCGAGGGCCTGCTCGACCTTGCCGCCCACCAGCTCGTCCACCACCCACCAGGAGATCTCGCCGTCCGCGCCGGCCCTCTCCGGTGGGTCGATGTAGACGCAGCCGAGCAGAGCTGTCTCCGCCGCGTCGAACAGCGCGTAGTTGAAGGACTGGTGCGCGGCGATCTCCTTCTCGTGCCGCAACAGGTCGGCCTGGTCGGCCTCGTAGGTCATGGTGGCCGCGGGCCAGCCCCAGGCCGGGCCGAAGACGGTCCACAGCCGCTCGCGCGAACCCATCACGGCCGGATAGTCGAGCGGGGTGTCCGCCTCCCGGATCGGCCGCAGGTGATGGCCACCGCCCGGCAGCGGTACCAGGACGGGGTGGACGAAGTCATCGGGAAGCCAGCTCATGGCGCCCGACCGTAGCAGCGCGCGGCCGTCCGCTCCCCCTGGATTTTGCCCGCAGACCGCCAGGCCCTGCTCACCTGCCGGGCAGGGCCCGCGATCACCCGGTCGAGACTCCCGATCGAGCCCGCCCCACATCCCGGTCAGTCGCTGACCGGTCCCGGCCCCGCTCCCGGCCCCGCTCCCGGCCCCGGCCCCGACCCCGGTCCCGGCCCGGTCCCGGTCCCTCGCCGCTCCCCGTAGGGACGGCGAGGGGCCGGGCCCGTACGGGGGAGTCCGCGCTCACTGCGCCCCGTGCACCGCGATGCCCAGGACGAGCACGGCGACCGACAGCGCCAGCAAGACGAGCGCCCCGCCGATCCGGAGGTCACCGACCCGCAGATGCGCACCGACCGCCCCGAGGAAGTACAGCACCAGCCCCACCCCCGCCGCCGTTCCGACCCACGGGACGGCGATCCCCGCCAGCAGCCCCGCCGAACCCGCCGCCAGACACGCCCCCAACGGCACCATCCACGTCCGCGGCACGCTCACCCGGTCCGCGATCGCGGCGATCGACGGGTGCCGGACGAAGTCCAGGCACGCGCCGTACGCGAGGACGGCGGCGGTGAGCACGGCGAGGACCACGTACACGGCGAACACGGAAACCTCCATGGCGAAGAGCCCGACAAGAGGGCGTTCGGCCCTGCTCACCACCCTCCCCGCACCCGCAGTTGCGGGTCCAATACCTGCATCCATAACCTGACGGCATGGATGTGGACACCCGGTTGCTCCGCTACTTCACCGCCGTCGCGCAAGAAGGCAACCTCACCCGCGCCGCGCAACGGCTGTTCATCTCCCAGCCGGCGCTCACCAAACAGATCCGGCAGCTGGAAACCCTCCTCGACGTACGGCTCTTCACCCGCTCCCGGGCCGGCATGACCCTCACCGGCCCAGGCCGCGCCCTCGCCGCCGGCGTCCCCGGCCTGCTCGCCGACTGGGACCGGGTGCGCCGCGAGACCCGGAGCGCGGCCTCGCGCGCCGCCCGCGTCCTGCGCGTCGGCTTCCTCGCCAGCGCCGCCAACGAACTCACCCCGCGCATCACCGCCGCGTTCGCCGCCAGCCGACCCGGCTGGCGCGTGGACATGCGCCAGGCACCGTGGTCGGACCCCACTGCCGGACTCGCCGCCGGGGACGTCGACGTCGCGCTGCTCCGGCTGCCCTTCCCCGGTCAGGACGGCCTGCGGACCGAAACGCTGCTGACCGAGGACCGGTGGGCCGTCCTGCCCGACGACCACCCCCTGGCCGGTCGCGCCGAGATCCCCTTCCCCGAACTGTGGGACGAACCCTTCGTCGCCGCCCCGCCCGAGACCGGCCCCTGGCACGACTACTGGCTGGCCGTCGACGCCCGCGAGGGTCGGCCCGTCCGCATCGGAGCCGTCACCGAGAACCCGGACGACTGGCTCACCGCCATCGCCAACGGCTACGGCATCGCCCTCGCCCCCGCGTCCGCCGCCCGCTTCTACCCGCGCCCCGGCATCGTCTACCGGCCCGTCACCGGCGTCGCTCCGACCAGCGTCGGCGTCGCCTGGCCGCCCGCCGCCGACACCGACCCCGCCGTCCAGGACTTCGTCCGCTGCTGCCTGGACCACTGCCATCCTCACCCGGACGGACAAAGCTGACGCACCACGCCGGAGCGAACGACACGCGCACCCGCGGGCCCATTCGCCTCCTCAGCCGGCGGCCCGGTGCGGGTACTGATGCACCCCACGAGAACGGGTTCTGGCCGGGGTTCCGTGCAGCAGTAATGGAGCGTCGCGCCTCGGGAGGCAGCTGCCTCGCTGGTCAGGGCTGGATCTGATCCGGCCCTACGAGGTTGGGGTGCTGATCGCGAACCGAGGAGAGCCGGCGTGCACGACAGACCGCGGAGGGAGGAAGCCCTCGACGAGTGGCTCGCCGCCATGGAGAGGCACCTCGAACCGCTGCTTGCTCGCAGGCCCTCCGAGATCGACGTGTACGAGGAGCCGGTACAGGTCGTCACGCCGGCAGGGCTCGCTTGCGCAGGAGATCGAAGCCGGCGAGGTAGCTGTCGGGAGTCTTGTCGTATCGGGTGTCTCACCGTCCCGGTTCCGGCCTCCTGGTACGTCACGCTCCGGGGCGGGTGAGGCACATGGAGCCGACGTGAGCCGACCGGTGCGCTGATGTCCGGGCGGGGACCCAGGGGACATGGCCCGGCACCCGGCTCAGGTTCCGGGGAGGATACGGCGCGTTTCGTAGGCCCACATCGCGATCTCGACCCGGTTGCGGGCGCCGAGTTTGGCCATCAGGCTCGCCAGATGCGTCTTCACCGTGCTGAGGCTGATGTGCAGCACGTCGGCGATCTCGGTGTTGGTCAGCCCGCGGGCGACGGCGAGGAGCACCTGCTCCTCGCGGGCGGTGACGGGGGAGACCGGCTGGGCCACGGGCCGGCCGGCGGGCAGGTCCGCGAACGCGTGGAGCAGACGGACGGTGACGCTGGGCGCGATGAGCGCCTCCCCGTCGGACGCCGACCGTACGGCCTGGGCCAGAAGGTCCGGTCCCGTGTCCTTGAGGAGGAATCCGCGGGCGCCGGCACGCAGCGCGCCGTAGACGTACTCGTCGAGGTCGAACGTGGTGATGACGACCACGGCCAGCGGATCGGCGACGCCCGGGCCGGCGACCGACCGGGTGGCCTCGAGCCCGTCGATCACGGGCATGCGGATGTCGAACAGGCAGACGTCGGGGCGCAGTTCGCGGGCCAGACGTACCGCTTCCCGCCCGTCGGCGGCCTCGCCGACCACCTCGATGTCGGGCTGGGCGTTCAGCATGATCCGCAGCCCGGTGCGGATGATGGTCTGGTCGTCAGCGACGAGGACGCGGATGGGCACCGCTCTCGGTCCTCCCTCTCGGCAGTTCGGCTTCGACATGCCAGCCCTGGTCGGCGCCGGGGCCGGCTTGTAGCGTGCCACCGAGCAGCGTCGCGCGCTCGCGCAGTCCGGTGAGTCCGTATCCGGCACGGCCTCGGCCGGTGCGGTGGCCGTTGTCGCGCACGCTCACCCGTACCGTGTGTCGGTCCGCGGTGACCCGGACGACGACCTCGGTCGCGTCGACCGCATGGCGCATGGCGTTGGTCACCGACTCCTGCACAATGCGGTAGACGGCCGCGTCCACGGCCGGGGGCAGCGTGTCCAGTTCGCCGTCGAGACCCAGGTCGACCCTGAGGCGACCACCCGGGGTGCGCACCAGGCGCTCCAGATCCGCGACACCGGCAGGCGGCGCCAGCTCGGCGCCGGCCCCGCGGTCGCGCAGCGCGGCGACCATGGCGCGCATTTCCTCCAGCGTGCGCGCCCCTTCCTCCTCGACCCCCTCCAGCGCCTCGACGGCGGCGGACGGGTCGGTGCCCGCGAGCACCCGGCCCGCCTGGGCGCTGATCACCATGGCCGAAACGTGGTGGGCCACCGTGTCGTGCAGTTCCCGGGCGAGCTGCTCACGCTCGCGGGAACGTACCTGCTCCAACTGCCGCTCGCGAGCGGTCCCCCAGAACCGCACGGCGGCCCCGATCAAGCCGGGCAGCGACAGGAAGACGAAGCCCCCGACCTGTTCGGCGGCCGGGATGTCGTCCGCGACGACCCCCAGCGCGAAGGCCGTGAGGATCACCGCGCTACCCAGCACGATCTCCCGTCCCGATCCCCACCGGGGCAGCGCGTACACCAGCACGAGCACGACCATGCCGGTGTCCAGGCCGACGTGCTCGCCCGGTGCGGCGACCAGCGAGGCCAGCTGGAGCAGGATCACCGAGCCGAACCCCAGCGTGACCATCGCCAGTGGGCAGGTCCGGCGCCACAGGGGCAGCAGGCACGTACAGACGGCGAACACCACCACCACCGGCCGCCACACGACGTTCTCGCGCAGCGTGGCCTCCAGCACCACGGCGACCAGGCTCACGGCGAGCAGCGCCCAGTCCCGCCACACCCGGGCGGGCGCGTCGGGCGGCCGGGGTTCGGTCCACAGGGTTCGCAGGTCGTCTCGCAGCACGGTTCTCAGCTTAGGGGCCGCGCCGTGCCGCGCATCGGCCGAAAGGACGGGGTGTCCCTCGGCCCCGGGGCCGACGGATCCGCGGCCCGCGAGCCGATGCCACGGAGCGCCGCGGCGACGAACCTCGGCATCGGAGGCCGTACAAGGACGGCCGACGAGGTGGTTGGAGGACCCGATGCTCTCGAAAGCCCTGTTGCGCCTGGGCACAAGCGCCGCCCGCCATCCCTGGCGGGTGATCGCGGCATGGCTGATCGCCGCCACGCTCGCCGTCCTCGCCGCGATCGCCGTCGGCGGGCGGACCGCGGACTCGATGACCGCTCCGGGACTGGACTCCCAACGGGCCGCGCAACTGATCGAGCGGGCCGGCACCGGCCAGGAGGGCATGACCGCCCAAGTGGTCGTCACCCCCCTCGACGGCGGTGCGACGTTCTTCGGCCACGACAGCGCGCGCACCGCTCTCACGCGACTGCAGACCGAGGTGCGGCGGCTGCCGCACGTGCTCGGCACGAGCGACCCGGCGGGGGCACTCACGGCAGGCGGGGACGCCACCGTGCGCGGCGGCCTTGTCTCGGCCGACGGGCGGATCGCCGTCGTCCGGGTGCAGTACCCCGACCAGAGCCGGCTGTCGGCCGAAGACCTCGACGCCCTCGTCGCACTCGGCGACCGGCTGCGCGCCGAGCTGCCCCTGCGCATCGAGATGGGCGGGAACCTCTTCTACGCCTTCTCCGACCCCGACGGCGGCACGAGCGAGCTGATCGGGCTCCTCGCCGCGGCCACGATCCTGTTCCTCGCGTTCGGTTCACTCGTCGCCGCCGCGCTGCCGATCGGCATGGCGGTCTTCGGGCTGACCGTCGGGGTCGCCACGATGACGGTACTGGCGGGAGTGACGGACGTCCCGACCTTCGCCCCCGTCCTGGGCAGCATGGTCGGGCTCGGAGTGGGCATCGACTACGCGCTGTTCGTGCTCGCCAGACACCGGGAGTACCTCGCGCGCGGGCTCGACCCCCGCGAGGCGGCGGGGCGAGCGGTGGCCACGGCGGGGAGGCCCGTGGTCTTCGCCGGCGGCACCGTCGTCGTGTCGATCCTCGGCCTGGCGGTCGCGAACGTACCGTTCATGACGGTGGGCGGGCTCGCCGTCTCGATCGTCGTTCTGACCATGGTGGTCGCGTCGGTGACGCTCCTGCCGGCCTTCCTCGGTGCCGCCGGCCCACGCCTGGCCCGGGCGGGCCGGATCGGCCGGGCTCTGCGGACCGGGAAGCCGGGCCGACTCGCACGGCGGCGGGCCCCGGCGGCAGGTGCCGCCCACGCCGCAGGGTGGCGTCGCTGGATCGGGCACGTCAGCCGGCACCCGGTGCCGTACGCGGTCGGCGCGGCGGGGCTGCTGCTGACCGCGACGCTGCCCGTGCTCGGCCTGCGCGTCGGCCTGCCCGACGACGGCTCGCTGCCCCACAGCCGTACCGAGCGCCGGGCCTACGACCTCGTCGCCGAGGGGTTCGGCCCGGGCACCAACGGTCCCCTCGTCATCGCCGCGGACCCCACCGGTGATCCGGGAGTGCTGACCGACTCGTCGGGGCGGTCGCGGCGGATCCGGGCATCGCGTCCGTCGCGCCGACGCGCGTCGATCGGGCCACCGGCATCGCGACCCTCGTGGTGTTCCCGACCACCAGCCCTCAGGACAAGGCCACGGCCGACACCATCGCCCGGCTGCGCACCGACGTGCTGCCCACGGCGATCGGGCACGGCCCGGCCGAGGCGCACGTCGGCGGCGCCGCCGCGAGCCTGTCCGACGTGGGCCAACGCACCAGCCAACGCCTGCCGGCGTTCGTCGCCGCCGTGCTGGCGATGTCGTTCCTGCTGCTGATGCTGGCCTTCCGCTCGGTCCTCGTACCGCTCAAGGCGGTACTGCTGAACCTGCTGAGCATCGGCGCGGCCTACGGGATCATGGTCGCGGTCTTCCAGTGGGGCTGGGGAGGCGCGCTCATCGGGCTGGAAGCGACGGTTCCGATCGTCTCGTTCATCCCGATGTTCCTCTTCGCCATCCTGTTCGGCCTGTCGATGGACTACGAGGTGTTCCTCCTCTCCCGCGTACGCGAGGAGTACCAGCGCACCGGCGACAACCGCACGGCGATCGTCGAGGGCGTCTCGGGCACCGCCCGGATCATCACCTCGGCCGCCCTCATCATGGTGGCGGTCTTCCTGTCCTTCGCCGTCGCCGAGGACCCCTCCACCAAGATGTTCGGGCTCGGCCTGGCCACCGCGATCTTCATCGACGCCACGGTCGTACGCATGGTGCTGGTACCGGCGACCATGACACTCCTCGGCCGGACCAACTGGTGGCTGCCGAAGTGGCTGGACCGGATGCTTCCCGGCGGCCCGGTCGGCACCGACGGCACCGATGCGGAATCCACGGGTGAGGCCCCGCGTCCACGGCTGGCCGACCGTTGACCCGACTCCTGCCCGCCCTTGGCGTCCGGCACCTCGGCGCGTCACCTAAGGGCTTGCAGATCGTCAACACGTCGTCTTGATCTTGCTGCTGGCTTTGCTGCCGACTTTGCCGCTCCGAGCGAGAACCCGAGTGTGGACGACCGCGAGGGCGGCTGGCGGGGGAGCGGTGGGTGGGATGGCGATGCCATGCGCCTTGAGCACCCTCCTGATCTTCAGGAGGGTGCGGTGCATGGCTGTGCGGCTGCTGCCGAGGAGTACGGCGAGGGGCTCCGCGGCCGGATCGACGCGCAGGTGGAGCACTGCGGCCAGGACCTGGTCAGGGAAGGCCGGCAGGGACGGGCGGCCGCGCTGTGTGTCCCCGTCCGGTGTCCGAGTCTGGACCAGGTCGTGCAGCTGGTCCGGGGACGTCCCGGTCAGCGCGGGCTCGGACAGCAGGACCGGAGCCCACTCCGGCGCGCACGGTTCCGGAGTCCGGGCCGCCGGGATGGCCGGGCCGGCTGGGGACGCAGGACGTGGTTCCAGTCGCCGCCGTGGAAGCCACGGCGGGGCAGCGGCAGCGCCGCCATCTCCGCGTCATCGATCCGTACTCCGGTCGGGTCGGTGCTGGTGCCGTTCCGCAGGTAGTCGACCCATGCCGCCTTCACACGGCGGCGTCCGAATGCGTGGACCACCGGCTCAACGAACCAGCGGCAGGAGCTGGGATCCGGGTCGTACACGGCTGCAGCCATCAACGGGGCGAACAACTCCTCCGGTTTGCCTTCATTCCCCCTTGACCAACGCCACGAGACGGCATTTCCCTGTCGCCGGACTCGATTTGCCGTGCGGCCCGAAGGGCGAATCGGAGAGTGAAGCCAGCCGTCTTCTTCTGCTCGGATCAAGATTTTCCTTCAAGGCGTTACGGGAAACCGCAGGGTCCTCGTTACGGGAAACCGCAGGGTCAGGACTGCGGAAAGCCGGTCCTACCCAGGCGGTTTGCCTCGTGTCCCCGCCCTCCGCCCATGAATAGCGTTCCACTCGTCGCAGAACGGCAGCCGCCCCGGCGGTTTCCGCAGCAAGGGGAGGAAACAGAAGGTGCGAAAGAAACCGGCAACGGTACGGATCGCGCGATGGAGCGCCACGCATCCGTGGTCCGCCATCGGCCTGTGGGTGGTCTTCGTCGCGCTGTGTCTCTTCTTGGGCGGAGCCGCCGGCGCGAACAAGATCAGCGACGAGGAGTCGGGAGTCGGCGAGTCCGGCCGGGCGGGCCGGATCACTGCCTCGGGGCACTTCCTCGAGAAGCCCGAGGAGAACGTCCTCATCAGCGCCGCGAACGGCGGGAAGCTCGACGTCGCCACCGCGCGGAAGGCCGCCGAGGAACTCGCCGGGAAGATGAAGGCCCTGCCCGAGGTGGAGAGCGTCGGCACCGCCTTCCCCTCTCCCGACGGCAAGGCCCTGCTGCTCCCCGTGACCATGAAGGGCGACACCGAGAACGCCGACACGCGGGTCCAGCCGCTGCTCGACGCGAGCGCGGCGACCGAGAAGGCCCACGAGGGCATCAGGATCGACCAGATCGGCACCGGATCCACCGCCCAGGGGCTCGGCGAGACCCTGGGCGAGGACTTCAAGAAGGCCGAGCTGATCAGCCTTCCGCTGACCCTGCTGATCCTGCTCGTCGTCTTCGGCGCGGTCATCGCCGCCGGTGTGCCGGTGCTGCTGGCCATGTCCTGTGTCGGCGCCGCGATCGGGCTGTCGACCCTGGCCTCGCACGTCCTGCCCGAGACCAGCGCGGTCAGCAACGTCATCCTGCTCATGGGCATGGCCGTCGGCGTCGACTACTCGCTCTTCTACCTCAAGCGGGAGCGGGAGGAACGTCACAAGGGCGCCTCGCACCTGCACGCCATCGAGATCGCCGCCGAGACCTCCGGCCACACCGTCGTCGTCTCCGGCACGACCGTCGTCGTCTCCATGGCCGGCCTCTACCTCGCCCAGGAGGCCACCTTCGCCTCCCTGGCCACCGGGTCGATCATCGTCGTGGCCGTCGCCGTCCTGGCCTCGCTGACCGTACTCCCCGCGCTCCTCGCCAAGCTCGGCCGCTGGGTCGACCGGCCGAAGGTCCCGCTCCTCTGGCGGCTCACGATGCGCTCCGACGAGTCCCGGCTCTGGCCCGTGCTGCTGCGCCCCGCCCTCGTACGGCCCGTGCTCACCCTCGTGGTCTCCGTCGGCGCCCTGCTCGCCCTCGCCCTGCCCGCCCTGGACATGAAGCTGAAGCAGCCCGGCTCCGACGACCTGTCACGCGACATCCCGGTCGTCCAGGCCATGGACCGGCTGACCTCCGCCTTCCCCAGCAAGGGCACCGTGCACCAGGTGGCCGTGCGGGCCCCCGCCGAGAAGGCCGATGAGGTCGAGACCGCGCTCAAGACCCTGCTGAGCCGCACCGAGGGCCAGGAGCTGTTCGCCCACGACCGGACGCCGACGATCCGCGCGTCCGCCGACAAGCGCGTGCACACCGTCGCCGTCGGCACCCCGCACTCGCCGAAGAGCGACGGGGCGCGGAAGTCCCTCGAACTGCTGCGGGCCTGGGTGCCCGAGGCGATCGCACCCGTCCAGGACGCCGAGGGCGCCGTCGGCGGCAAAGTCGCCCAGGGGGTCGACTTCACCGGCCACCTGGAGGACCGGATGCCGTGGGTGGTCGGCTTCATCCTGCTGCTGACCTTCGCCACCATGGTCGTCATCTTTCGCTCTCTCGCCGTGGCACTCTCCGCGATCCTCCTCAACCTGCTGTCGGCGGCCGCCTCCTTCGGTGCCCTCGTCGCGGTGTTCCAGAACACCTGGGCGGAGGGCCTGCTCGACTTCCACAGCTCCGGGGCGGTCGTCTCCTGGCTCCCGCTCTTCCTCTTCGTCGTGCTGTTCGGCCTCTCGATGGACTACCACGTGTTCGTCGTGAGCCGGATCCGGGAGGCCGCCCTCGACGGGGCGAACGTCCGCGACGCCGTCCGGGACGGCATCACCCGCTCCGCCGGCGTCGTGACCAGTGCGGCGATCGTCATGGTGGCCGTGTTCGCGGTCTTCGGCACCCTCAGCATGGTGGAGTTCAAGCAGCTGGGCGTGGGCCTGGCGGCGGCGATCCTGCTGGACGCCGTGGTGATCCGCATCTTCGTCCTGCCGGCCCTGATGACGGCCCTCGGCCGGTGGAACTGGTGGCCGGGCAACCTGGACTCCGCCCGCCGCGGCCGGCACGCGACCGGCTCCGACGAGACCCGGCAGCTGCGCCTCCCGCCGCCGGTACCGGCCGGCGCGACGCAGTACGGCCAGCGGCCGTCCTATGGCCAGGGTTCCGGTTACGGCCAGGAGTTCGGCGGCCAGGAGCAAAGCTCCTCCCGGGAACAGGCGTACGCGCCCCGACAGCACCACCAGTCGTACGCCCAGGAGGACCCGTACGGCCCGCCGCAGGGCTGGACCCAGCAGGAGCAGCAGGGCCACGACGGCCGCCCCGACCTCCACCAGCGGTAGGCGGGTCCCTCAGCGCTGTCCCGGCTCGCGAGCGGTTGCGGCGCCGGGGTGCAGTGCACGACGGCCGTCTCGCACACCTCCGCGTCCACGCTCAGCGCGTCCCCCTCGGCCTGGTCCGCGAACAGGCCCCAGCGCAGTTTCGTCGCCGTCCACTCGCCGATGTACCGGCAGCGCGAGCGCGAGTCCGGGAGTGACGGCATCCACTGCGCTGGGTCCTGGTCGGCCTTCGACCTTCTTGGGCACGTGTCCCCTCCATCCCTGAAGGCTCACAACGGAGCGGCAGAGAAGTCGGAACGGTTCAACCGGAGGCGGCTGCCTGTCCGGCCGCTGCTGCGGGTGCGGCCAGTACCCGTAGAAGTTGCCGTCCTCGTCCTGGGAGAACTCTTCCCACCGCTCGTCGAACACGGATGAATCCTCTCGATGCCCGTCATGACGACTCGGAGTCCAGGAAGGGTTTCCGACGACCGGTGCACCGCACCGCACCGCACCGCACCGCGTCGCTTCAGCTGCTGCTCCGGTTACGCGGGGCCGCGCGCCCTTCGGCCTCCGGCGTCGTCCGTCCTGCCCCGGCCGACTCGCGGAAGGCGTCGAAGAGCGTGCGCAGGACGGGCTGTTCCAGAGAACCGGCCCGGATCACGGCGTGGATCGCCCTGACCGGCTCGGGGTGCCTGACGCGGCGGACCGCGACGCCGGGGTGACGGGCGCTCAGTCCGAGCCGGGGGACGAGACTGACGCCGAGGCCGGCGGCGACGAAGCCCTGTGCGGTGGCGTAGTCCTGCGACGTGGCCGCGAAGTCCGGACTGAAGCCTGCCGCGGCGCAGGCGTCGGTGACCGGGGCGAGGCAGGGGCCGGGGGGCTCGCTTCGGACCCAGGGTTCACCGGCGAGATCGGCGAGGTCGAGCACGCGCTTGGGAGCGAGCGGATGCCCGGCGGGCAGCACCGCGCGGTACGGGTCGTCGAGCAGGTGCACGACCTGGAGGCCCTGCCGGGGCGCGTCGGCCGGCGGCCGGACGACCAGGGCCAGGTCGGCGTCGCCTCGGTACACCTCCGCCGCCGCGTCGTCAGGATCCGCCAGCCGCGGGTCGATCGTGACCGCCGGGTGCTCGCGGCGCACGCGGGCCAGGGCGGGCGCCAGCAGGGTCGGCCCGACGGAGGCGAAGTAGCGGACGGTCAGCCGGCCCTCGCGCCCGGCGCGCAGATCGGCGAGCGCGGTCTCGGCCTCGGCGAGGTGCTCGCTGATGACGGCCGTGTACCGGGTGAGCAGCAGCCCGGCCTCTGTGGGCCGTACTCCCCGGCCGACCCGTTCGAGCAGCGCGGTCCCCGCCTCCTTCTCCAGGGCCGCGATCTGCTGGCTGATCGCGGAGGGGGTGTAGCCGAGATGCGCGGCCGCCGCCGTCACCGAGCCGCTGGTGATCACGGCGCGCAGGACCTGCATGCGTCTCACGTCCATCATGCAGCACAGCTTAAAAGAAGTGCAGAATCTTTTTCTTGTCCTTCCGAGAAGGGTGCGGCAGCGTTCATGTCCACGGGACCGATCAGGAGGCAGCGGTGAACGGCGTCATGGACAGAAGTCGGACAGGGGTGCGCATCGGCGTGCTCGCCCTGCTCTGGGGCTCGACCTTCCTCTGGATCGAGGTGGCCCTGGAGGCGCTGACACCGGTGCAGGTGACGTTCGGCCGGTGCCTGCTCGGGGCGGTCACCCTGCTGGCCCTCTGCCTGCTCTCCGGCCGACGGCTGCCCCGCGGCCCGGCCGTCTGGGGCCGGATCGTCGTCGCCGCCTTCTTCTGCAACGCCCTGCCGTTTGCTCTCTTCAGCTTCGGGCAGCAGGGCATCGACTCCGGCGTCGCCGGCGTCCTGAACGCCACGACCCCTCTGTGGTCCCTGCTCCTCGGCACGGCCGTCGGCACCGAAGGTGGTCTGCGGCCGGCGCGGGTGGCCGGCCTGCTGCTGGGATTCGCCGGGGTGGTGCTTATTTTGGCGCCGTGGCAGGCCGGCGAGTCGGGTGGCTGGGGAGCCGTCGCCATCGTCGGCGCGGCGGCCGGCTACGCGGTCGGTTTCCTGTTCATGAGCCGCCACCTGGTCGGTAGGGGCATCCCGACCCTCGCGCTGTCCGCGGCGCAGCTCACCGCCGCGACCGTCCTCACCGCGCCGACCCTGGCGGCGGGCGGCCTGACACCGATCGAGATCACCCCGAGACAGCTGATCGCCACGGTGATCCTCGGCGTCGTCGCCACCGGTGTCACCTTCCACCTCACCTACCGGAACATCGCGGCCGAAGGCGCCACCCACACGGCCACCGTCGGCTACCTGCTGCCCGTGGTCTCCGTGGCCCTCGGCGCCGTCGTCCTCCACGAGGACTTCAGTCTCCGGATCGCCCTGGGGATGGCGGTCGTCCTCACCGGCGTCGCCCTGACCCGCCGGTCGACGCCGGCCGGCCTTCCGCCGGCCCGTCCTCTCTCCCGGCAGGAACAAGACGTACGGCGGTGACAGCGGAGGCAAACAGCCGCCCAGGGCGAAGCGGTCCCACTGCCCGCGCCCGCCGGTGTCCGGACCGGCCTGCTCCTCGCGGTGGGCCTCGGCCCCGACCGACGACGGTGACGACTACGACGCCGAGATGGTGCGCCGGGCCGCCAGAGCCGCCGTACGCCCTTTTGCCGGCGCGGAACGGACCGCCCTCACGGTGCCGGACCTGACCGGTGGGGCCACGGAGGCGGCAGCCCTGGGCGCCCTGCCGGGGCCCATGAGTCCACCCCCTGCCGCACCGGTGGTCGGGAGCGCGTACGACCGGGGCGCGCTGCTCGACCCGTACCGTTTGCTCGCCCAGCCGCCCGGTCGGCCAGCCGCCCAGCCGCCCAGCCGCCCGGTCGGCCAGGGCGAACGCGGCAAACCGGGGCTGAGATCCGCGGATGCCCGCCGCAGCACGGCTCCTGATCCCGGTTCCTGAACCGACATCGACACCGACACCGACACCGGATCCGACGTCGCTCCTGTTCGACCGCCGCCCACGCGACGTCAGGAACCTCCCTGCCCCCGCCCTCGCCCCCCGGACCAACGCCCCGACCGTGAGTGCCGCAGCCACCGTTGAGCGGATCCGTCGCGGACGCGGGGGTCACGGATCCCGGTGTCCGCCGGGTGGGGCTGCCCGGCTCTCGGTGGGGTCGGGCGGGGGCCCGGTGGGCGGACCCGGCGAGGGCTCGCCCGCCGCGAGGTGCTCCAGGACCTCCGCCAGTTCCTCGCAGGCGCGGCGCACCGAACGGCGGGTCGCACGCTGCTCGGTGATGACGGAGGCGAGGAGCAGGGCGGTCAGGGCGGCGGAGCCGTTGAACATCTGGAGCTTGACCATGATCTCGACGTCCGACAGGTGGAAGAACGCGCCCCGGTCGGAGGTCGCCTCGATGGTGGCGAACACGGACGCGAAGAGCGCGCACAGCACGCTGCCGGCGAGCTGGAAGCGGAGCGCTGCCCAGACCAGCAGGGGGAAGACGAGGAAGAGCAGGCTCATCGGGCTGAGCACGGCCAGGGGGACGAGGGCCAGGGCCGTCAGCCCCAGAAAGGCCGCCTCCTTCCAGCGCCGTATCCGGAACCGTACGGCCGGCCCCGCGAGTACGAGCAGGAGCGGAGCGACGAGCAGCACCCCCATCGTGTCGCCCGCCCACCAGGCCAGCCACACGGCCCAGAACTCGCTCCTGTCCAGGGAGCCTGTCACCACCTGCAGTCCGACCCCCGCGGTCGCGCTGATCAGCATGGCGCCGAACCCGCCGAGGAAGACCAGTGAGAGTCCGTCCCGCAGCCGCGCCATGTCGAGCCGGAAGCCGACCCGTCTCAGCAGCAGGAAGGAGCAGAGCGGCGCGACGGTGTTGCTCACCACGGTGACCACTGTGGTGGGCCCAGGGGTGGTGAGGGAGGCGATGACGAGGAAGGAGCCGAGGGCGATCCCGGGCCAGACCCGCGTGCCGAACAACAGCAGGGCGGCGACGGCGACGCCGGTGGGCGGCCAGATGGGGGTGGCCACCACGTCTTCGACGACGAGGCGGCCCAGCAGGCCGAGCCGTCCGGCCGCGTAGTAGCAGACCGCCACGGCCAGCGAAATCAGAGCCGCCTCGGTAAAGGGCCGGAACTGTCGAATAACCAACACGCCAGCCATCAGACACCGGCCGGGCCGCCACGACCGGGCAAGGACCCCTGCGTGTCGGGCGCCGCCGTACGACACGAGTCCGGACTGGCCCGAGGTCTGGCCCGAGGTCTGGCCCGAACCGGGCAGGCCGACCCGGGGCGAGCCCCCTCTACCTCTCGACCGTCGACTGGGCCGGACCGCCGTCATGGCCGACGACCAGGACGGCCGCGTCGTCCTCGTGCCCCACCGTGGCCGCCAACTTCATGACGGCGGTGGCGAGCGCGTCGACGTCCAGCCCGGCGACAGCGGTGATCCCGGCGAGCCGTATCACCCGGTCCAGACCGTCGTCGAGAGGGAGCGAGGGTCCCTCCACCACCCCGTCGGTCAGGAGGACGAAGACACCGCTGGTGGTGAGCCGGTGGAGCGTGGCGGGGTAGTCGACACCGCGGAACACACCAAGCGGAGGCCCGCCCTCACCGTCGTCGATGCCGGAGCGGCCGTCGGTGGTGGCCCAGATGTGGGGGATGTGACCGGCCCGGGCGCACTCCAGGGTGCCGGCAACGGGGTCGAGCCGCAGGAAGGTACAGGTGGCGAAGAGGTCGGCGCCCAAAGAGATCAACAGGTCGTTGGTGCGGCCGAGCAGCTCTCCCGGGTCTCCGGTGACGGAGGCCAGCGCGCGCAGTGCCACGCGGACCTGTCCCATGAAGGCGGCGGCCTCGATGTTGTGCCCCTGCACGTCACCGATGGACATGCCGATCTGCCCGCCGGGCAGGGGAAAGGCGTCGTACCAGTCACCGCCGACGTTGAGCCCGTGGGTGGCGGGCTCATAGCGGACGGCCAGCCGGGCGCCCGGAAAACTGGGAAGGTCCCGGGGCAGCATGCCGCGCTGCAAGGCCACGGCCAGCTCGACACGGGAACGCTGCGTCTCGGCCAGCTCCCGTGCCCTGGCGGTCAGCGACCCGAGCCGGACCAGAAGGTCCTCGCTGCTGTCGGCCGGCCGTCTGCGGAACATCGATCACTCCGCCGTCACGATAATCCTCGCATCAGTCCGTTCCGTCTCCAGCGCGCAGGACCATAGGGGACCACTTCGATAGGACAGTTCCTTCCCCACTCTGCCCGCAGGGCACGACGCCCGCATCTCATCGACCCCGCGCCCCGCCCCGAAGGCGGTCGTCGCCTGCGGCGAGGTCTTGGGGCACCGGGACGGCCGACCCGTTCTGCGCCATGACGACCGGCCGCGGCGAGAGCTGAACCGAGGGTGACCGAGAGCCGGCCCGGTGGAACGACCGGGCGGCCTTCACCACCTCCCCGGCCAGCTGTATTGACCTGCGGCGTTGCTGACGCGGGGGAGGGGCGGGTGTCCGTCGAGCGCGGTGTGGCAGCGGTGGTGGTTGTAGGTGTGGAGGAAGTCCGCCAGGGCTTCGGTTCGCTCGGTGTTCGAGGTGGAGGGCCGCTGGTAGGCCCCTTCGTCGAGCAGGGTGCGGTCGAAGCGTTCGACCGTGCCGTTCGTCTGTGGCCGGTAGGGCCGGATCCTCTTGTGGGCGATGCCCGCTGTCGCGAGGGTCTGGGTGAAGAGCTTGGACTTGTAGCAGGCGCCGTTGTCGGTCAGGACGCGTGCGACGGTGGTGCCGTGGCCGGCGAAGAACGCGTTCGCCCGCTGCCAGAAGGCGAGGGCGGTGTGCTGGCGTTCGTCGGGCAGGACTTCGCTGTAGGCCAGGTGGGAGTGGTCGTCGACGGCCGAGTGGAGGTAGCTGTAGCCGATCACCGGAGTGCAGCTCTTGCGCTCGGTGGTGGTGGTGGCCTGGCGGTTGCGGTCGCCGGCCGGGCGGCCGACGGTTCGCCATCCGCCGCCGTCGGGGATGGTGCCGAGTTTCTTGATGTCGACGTGGACCAGCTTGCCCGGCCGGCCGCGTTCGTAGCGGCGGATCGGCTGGCCGGTGGGCCGGTCGAGCCAGGCCGGCCGGTGAGGACACGTTAGACCCGGATCCGTCTGCCGTGAACGGTCAGCCGGACATCACGGTGGGACACGAAGACCTCCGTGTGCGGTGTGGGGCCTGGACACCTCCACCACACCGGAGGTCTTCGCCATGATCAAGACCAAGCAGCGTCGACAACACTCGGGATCCATACATCCAGGTCGCGGCTTGACGCGCGTACCTGGCGCAATCGGGACGAGTCTACGCGCGGAGAAAAAGCGGGCGCCCAAAAGCGGAAGACATCCGTACCGGGGGCTACCCGCCGGTACGTACACCCTGCTAGAAGTGTCGCGTTCAACCAACCCACCTCCCGCACTCTGGATTTGAGGCTGATCGCCATGCTCTGGCGAAGATTCGTGCTGTCCGCATCAACCGCGCTCGCAGTGGCCGCCGCGACCCTCGGATTCGCCCAGCCGGCCTCCGCTGCCGGCCACCGCTACGTGGCCCTCGGGGACTCGTACTCCTCCGGCGTCGGCGCCGGCAGCTACCTCTCGGACAGCGGCGACTGCCGTCGCAGCACCAATGCGTACCCCCGCCTGTGGGCGGCAGCCAACTCCCCCTCCTCGTTCTCTTTCACCGCATGCTCCGGTGCGACCACCGGATCCGTCCGCAGCGGCCAGCTCGGCCCCCTCAACTCGACCACGACCCTTGTCAGCGTCACGGCAGGCGGCAACGACGTCGGGTTCGCGGACATCATGCAGACATGCGTGCTCAACAGCGAGGCCACCTGCGTCGCGGCCGTGAACGCTGCGGTCGTGAAGATGAACAGCACGCTGCCCGGTGGCCTCTCCGCCCTCTACGGAGACATCCGCAGCCGCGCACCCCAGGCGCGCGTGGTGGTTCTCGGGTACCCCCGGTTCTACAAGCTGTCCGGAAGCTGTATCGCCGGACTCACTGAGACCGAGCGAGCGGCCATCAATCGGGGTTCTGACACCCTCAACGGTGTTCTGGCGAAGCAGGCGGCGAACGCGGGCTTCACCTTCTCCAGCGTCGTCGACGAGTTCACGGGCCACGAGATCTGTTCCGGGGACTCCTGGCTGCACAGCCTGTCCGTACCGGTCTACAACTCCTACCACCCCAAGGCCGCCGGGCAGTCGGGCGGCTACCTGCCCGCCTTCCGTTCGGCCGTCTGACCCCTGCCCCTGGGCTGAGGAAGGGACCGCACCGGCCGCTCGGCGGCTCGGTCCGGTCCCGTTTCACAGGGGCGGGCGGCGCGCTGGACAGCGGCGTCGTCATCGGTGCCCGGCTCGGTGACGACGCGACCTTCCAGGCAATCGACGGCCGGCACTCCCAGCAGGAGGACCTAGTGATCCGAGTCGGAGATTCGTCGGCAGGAGGCGGCGACTTCGTCGAGAATCAGGTGGACCTGGAGGCCGGCCGGGACTTCCTTGTCGAGCTTGGCCGGGAACTTCTTGAACTCCGCCGCCCGGTGACGGCGGTGCAGGGAACCGATGACCCTGCCGGCCGCTCCTTCCAGGGCGGCGAAGAGAGTGGTCGTGCCGGCCCGGACGTAGTCGTGGCTTCGCCGTTCAGGAGTGCCGGGCCCCATCGGCAGGGCGGGCTGGGACCGGTCCAAGGCCTGGATCTGCGACTTCTCGTCCACGCAGAGAACAAGCGCCTTCTCCGGCGGTCGAGATGCAGACCGACGACATCGCGGACCTTGTCGACGAACAACGGGTCCGTCGACAGCGGAGACGACTGCGACCGGTGCGGTGCCAGGGCGAACGCCCGCCGGATCCGCGAGAGGGTCGACTGCGACGTACCCGTGGCCGCGGCCATCGACCGGGTCGACCAGTGGTCGCGTTCTTCGGCGTTTCCTCGAGCGTCTTGACGATCACCCGTTCGACGTCGGCGTCGGTGATCTTCCGGGGGACGCCGGGCCTCGGGTCGTCGCACAAGCCGTCCAGACCACGTTCGATGAACCGGCGACGCCAGGTGCGGACCGTGTCCGGAGTGATCCGCAGTCGACGGGACACCTCCATGATCGAGTGGCCCTCGGCGCACGCCAGCGCGATCCGCGACCTCTGGGCCAGGGCTGAGCCGTCGTCCGGCGACGTAACCAGCCCTCCAACACAGCCCGCTGGGCACCGGTCACCGACAACGGCGGAATCTTCGGACCCGGACGACTCATGTCATGCCCAACCAGCGACGAATCTCCGACTCAGGTCACTAGTGCACGTCGAACTTGTAGCCGTGCCGGATGTCCTGGGGGCAGCTGAACACCCGGAGGTCTCCCCACCTGCCCACGGTGATACGTGTGGTGTGGTCGCTTGCCACGGTGAACAGGAGTCTCATGGGGGTGTCACACGTACGGCAGCGGAACTCCCAGGGTTCAGTGAGGTGCCAGGTGGGCCAGCCGCCGAACTTGCATCCCGCCACGCGTGTGATGACGTCGTCCCCGTCCGCGTCGGAGGTCTCCTTCACCAGCCGTTTCACGTCATCCGCGACGTCGTCCGGCAGTTCCTTCGGGTAGGGAAAATCCGTCAGCGGCACGGGGGTCAGCAGGCACGGCCGGGGCGAGAAGCCGTAGTCGTCTTCTTCCTGCCGCACGGGCCCGGGGGCCGGAAAGGGTTCCTCTGGCAGGTCGGCTGCCCGCCACCAGCGAACGTCCACGACCGGGCTTCCGTCCGCGTGCGGAGCCGGCGGGTCCCAGTGCGGGTTCGGGCACCACAACAGCTGGAACACATCGGCGCCCTGTGGCCACCAGTCTCCCGGCGCGTCCCGTCGCAAGACCTGCACCACCGGGACCATCGCCACGGGCGGCAGCCCGGACGGCTCCTGTTCGTCCGGCACGGAGCAGTGCGGCCACGGCTCGCGTACCGGCCAGAGCATCGGCCCGGCGATGGAGCTGTCCTGGTGCCCTGGTGTCCCTGGCGTCGGATGGAGGACGATCGCGGGCCGGGCGTAGGGAGCCAGAGTGGGGACCGCGGCGAGAATGGCCTCGGCGGACGGTCTGTTCGAGTACGGCAGCACGATCGAACGGTACGCGGGCCTCTGGAAGGCATCAACCGCATGATCAAGCTCATCCTCGGCACCGCCACTGCGGCGGCCGTCGTGATCTGGCTTCGGGCGTGAACTGCTATGCGACCCAGCAGTAGACGCTCTGGTTCCGGCGCCGGGCGCTGCTGACGAGAGCGGCCAGATCACCCACGATCGCGTCGGCGATCTCCGTGCCGATGACCTCGCCGTCCTCCGCACGCAGCCGAGTCCACGAGGCGGCGACGTCTCGCAACCTGGCGTGCTCGGCGTCCGCGAGTGCAGTGGACAGGCGAGGCGAGAGCGCGAAGACGACGCACCCGTCATTGTCCTGGCCGGCGACGAGGCGAGGCTCACCGGCTTCGAAGAGTTCCTCGAAGCTGCCGCCGGACAGAAGGCATTCCCACTCCACCACGGCCTCTTCGGGATCGAAGTTGCCGAAGGAAAGCGACTCGAATGCCGGTCCCGGCCCGGACTGGAGGGCCAGACCCGCTGACGTGTCGTCCGGCGCCACGAAGAACTTCACGATGATGCTCACCCGGGCAGCATGCCCGACCGCCTACAGCCATGATCGGCCGGGCAAGTCCTGGCCAGCCGGGGCTTCACCCGGTGCTGACGCGGAACGGTACGAGGGCGTTCTGGTCGTCCTGACCCCAGCAGTTGGTCTCGTCGCGCTTGTCAGGGTGGTCCTTCAGCAGGAAGTCCCGGTGCCCGTGTGCGAGAGGGCCTTTCCGAACGGTGGAGCCCGCAACAGGAACTGGCGCCATAGCGTGGTCCCGCTGCTCCGGGCGCGGGGGGTTTCAGCAGCCGTAGGCGGTGCCGCTGGTGTCGGCTCCAGAGGCGTTCGGCCGCACATGCGTGACCATCAGAACGCCGGTGGTGGAGGCCGCCTGGCTCGGCGCGGCCAGAGCGACCACACTGAGTGCGACGGAAGCGAGTGCGGCGATACGTACGGTACGGCTCATCAAGCACCTATCTGGCGAAAGGGGGGCGGCGTCTGCGAAGAGCGATTACCGCCGCCAAAGAGCGCCGCATGTGCGGAAACTGTGAAGTTCGGCCAGGAGATGGCCGAGCCGCGTACGAACGACCCCGGGCCTAGAGATCTGGAGTGCCAGGCAGGCCCGAGCGCGGATGTCCGCGTACACCCGCGCTCGCACCCCCTCCTGGCCCGGTACGTGCCACACCGACGTGACGCCGGAGGTGGCCCACTGCTGCTGGAGACCGTCCAGCCTTGCGTGAGCTGTCTCCCCGTCAGTGGCGGTGACGTCCAGAACGACCAGGACCGGTTCGGCGATGTGCTGCTCGTCGATCTGCATGCTCCCAACGACGGCAGCACCGGGCGGGCTGGTCCGCTGGCCGGAAAGAAGCATCCGTACGGGGGAATGCGGGATCGACTGGCCCCTAACGTTCCCGTCAGCCCAACCCACTCATGGCACCGGTGGCCCAGCCGGGCCTCGCGGCGCTGCTGGCCGGCCGGTGTGCGACGCCCCACGTGGCCAGGTCGCGGGACGACCGGAGGAAGTTCGATACGGCCGGCCCCGCACAGGAGCTGATCGCGTCGAGACGCCACCCACGGCGGCGAAGAAGTGCGCCTCCCAGCCGGCTTCCCGGGCAGAACCACGCCGAAGTGCCCACCGACGCCACCGCCCAAACCGGATCATCGTCGGCATCCCCGGCCACCGACCCCAGGACGAACCCCCCATGCGCACTGCACGCCCGCTCCGTGACGCACTGCATCGGCCCTGGAGGGGAGGGCGCCAGGAGCGACCGCCACACACCCGCAGCGGAACCCCAGGCCTGCGCGCTTACCTCGATCCCGAGCCTGGTGATGCCCTGACAGCGCCACGTTGAACCGGCCCAGTTCGTAACCCGCCATCCCGTACCGCTGAGCCACCACGACCCCGCCCGAGGGCAACGTCCCCCACTCCTCCACCCCTCGGCGGCCGTCCTCGCGACGATCGTCGGCGTCGGCGTCGTCCGGTCCGCGCATCTGAGAGAGCCGAGGGGCACCTGGAGCACGTGGAGCACGTCCTGGCAGCGAGCGCCTTGCTCCGCCCGCCGCCTTGTCCGGACAGCCCCGCGCTACCGACCTGCCCTTGAACGGTTGTCAGTACCCGATGCAAGGATGAAAGGCGCCGATCTGATGCGAAGCCCGCGTCGGCAGGCAGAGACACCGTGGGGGTGGACTTTGGCAAGTCAGGAATCCGAGCTGTGCCGCAACTGCGGAGAGGCGATCACCCGCTTCGACGGCCGCTGGTCGCACGGCCGCTATGGGTACGGGGGATGGGGGACTGTCGGATGCAGCGCCTACAGCTTCACCCTGCACGGCGACTGGGACAGTCGCCTGACGAAGTCCGAGAAGGCGAGCCCCCGGACCAGAGCCCAGCTCGCCGGCAGGGAGGAGTTCCCTGCATGGCCCGGTCTGCAGCAGCAGCGCCGAGAAGCCGCAAGGAAAGAGCAGGAGGCTGCCGCGCTGGCCGCCACCCGCTTCTCCACGAAACTGGCCAAGGCCATCCAGGCCGCCGAATCGGTAGCGGCCGACCCGGCACACCACACCTTCCGCACCCTCGAACGCCGACGCCAGGCAGTGATCCTGGCCATGGAGGAACAAGCCCGCAGTGCCGCAGCCCGCAACGGCCACGCGGAAGTAGGCAGCGGCACGGTCGAAGACGAGCTGGCCCGGCTCATGCAACTGACCCAAGACGTGCTGCGCTCCCTGCGCACCGCAGAAGATCTCCTGCCGCCGGCCGAGGCACTCAAAGCCGCCGCAAGCCGGTACAGCGCCAGGATCGACCAGATCACCACCGACCCGTACGCCTCGAAGCTGCGGCAGGCAGACACAGCCTTCACCGAGCGGCGCACTCTCCAAGCCGCGCGCCAGCGCACGACACGCCACAAGGAGACTTCCCGCCCCGCAAGCGCCGACTGACACCGCCCACACACAGGAGCGGGCCAATGCATCACAGCCGCAGTGGCCCGGCACGCTACGTACTTTCTTCGCCCCACGATGTGACCTGAAGGAGTAGCCACCGGCGATCGGTACAGCAGGTTGATGAGGCATGACAGTCAAGAGAGTCGAGATCTCGCATGTGATGTCAGCGAGACCCGTCATGTGCCGCCATCACCGAATATGGAACAGAGTCGAACGATTTACAGTCCCGCAGGGGGGACCGCCCTCCTGCCGGACGTGAGACCGGGTGTCAGGTCCCACGGGCCCGAGCCCGATGGGGCGGTCCGCCCCATACCGCCTGCGGACTCGCCCCCCCGGCGCCGCTGCCCGGCTCGTTCACATGCCCGCCGGGGATTCGTGGAGGATCGGCCAGAGTTCGACCGGCTCCACGTCGGCGATGGGCATGTCCGCGGCGATCTCCTGCGCCCGCTGGAGGCTGTCGCAGTCGAGGAGGTAGAAACTGGCGATGTGTTCCTTGACCTCCAGGTACGTACCCTCGGCGACCGCCGGGGCACCGTCCCTGCGGCGCACCAGCTGGGCGGCGGCCGCGTCCGCGAGCCCGTAGGCACCCAGCAGTTCACCGCTCTGCCGGTACTTCCGGTTGAAGGCTTCCTGGCGGGCGATCGCCTCGGGCCACGCCTCGGCCGGGATGGCGTCCCACTTGGCCTGGCTGCCGTAGATCATCGCGACGTACTTCATCCCGGGTGTCCTCCCCATGCCGCACGCCCCGCCGGCGCGCTGTCACCCCTTGGTCGGAGCCAACAGCAGGCCCTCGACATCCGACGACAACTTTCCTCGAAGTCCTTTTCACCGCCGCCGAACAGCCCGGGCACGGCAGACACCGGACCAGTGAGCACCGCACCGCACCATCCCCGCTCGGTACCGGCCCCACCCCGTCCTTCCTGCGCCTGCTGGGGTGCCGCCCTGCATCGTGCTCGCTGACGGGAACCTGCGAGGTGGCCCGAGCCGGACCCACCGGCCACCCTGGGCCGTCGCGCTGCGCCTGCCGAGCCTTCATGCCTCGCTCTCGGCATCGAGGACGGCCTTCCCGATGCAGACCGCCCACTGCTATCGGGTCGCCAGGGTGTGGCGGGGGCGTCGGCTTCGCCGCGCCAATGGGCGAGGTTGTTGCGGGTGGTCAGGGTGCGCGGGGCCGAGGAGCAGGTCTGCGGTCGTGCAGAGGTGTTCGTAGGAGTCGTGGGCGGCGGCTTGTCCGGCTTTCCCCAGGGTGTTGCCGGTCTGGAAGAGGACGGTGTGAAGGCCGCTACCGCCCTGACCCCATCGTCATTTCCTTCCGGACCGCCAGAGGGTGACTGGCGGGGAAGTGGCCGTATGATGTGCCGAGCAGGGCCGAGCACGTCAGGTGCAGCGATTCGCCATCGCGTCGGCTCACAGGGAGAAATCGGGGTTCAAGTCCCCAACGCCCTCGTGGCGAACTCGTTCAATTGGCAGGACGCTCCCCTACTCCGCCCCGTCACCGGATCGCTGATCCGGTGACGGGGCGGAGGACTTTCCCCCTCCTACCGACATCGAATCGCCTGTCAGCCCCGGTCCCACCCAGTGGAGGTGGAGCTCGTCAGCCTGGCTACGTGCCATCCCTCCCGGGTACCACCGCGCAGCTTCTCGAGCACCTCCTCCTGACGGGCGGCCAGGTGCTCGATGACCTTGATCGCTGGCAGAGCAGCTTGTTCCGGGGTGGCCTTGGTCCCGTGCTGGTACCAGTTGCCCAGGAACTCCAGCGTCAGGTCCACCAGGGCACGCCCGACGTGAACGTCCAGGAGGTCGGTCGCGGATTCGAACCGGCCGTCATGCAAGGCGGTGTTCCGTATCACGTACAGCCAATCGAGGCTCTTCTTGAACCGGTCCGCGGTCTCCTCGATCCATAGGGAAAGAGAGGCGGGTGCGGCCAGCATGGCACGCCAGTAACGCAGTCGAGCCGCAGTCTCCCCACCGAGGAAGTCGGTGAGGGCAGCCAGAGCTTCGGCGGCCGTGTGAAGTGCCGATTCCGCGTCGGCGGGCGGCGCGAACGCGTCCAGCCAACGGTCCGGCTTGCGTAGCAACCCGTCGTCACCGACCCCGGTCCAGGCGTCCAGGGCCGCGCAGTGTGCCTCGGCTTTCCTTGCCTCCTCAAGTGCGGTGCGTTGATCGAGTTCGGCGGCCCGCGCCGCCGTCGCCTTCCGTGCCACTGTTGCCGCGTGGTCGCCTGTGGCCTTCTGGGCGGCAGCCTCCAACCTGTCGGCCTTGGCCTGTGCGTCGTGGTGTGCTGCGCGTGCGGCCGCGACCTCGGCCGCCACTGCGGTGCGCGTCCGCTGGTGCAGGTCGACGATCTGCTGACGGGCGGCCTGGAGACTCAGAGCTTGTGCCAACTTTTCAGGGCCCGTCTTCTGATCCGGGCCCTTGTTCGTTTTCACGTCCAGCGCCTCCAACGCGGCCCAGCACAACCCGGCAGCCGTGGTGGGCGCCTCGACCACCCGGGCGATGTGGGCGGTGCGCAGGCTCTCGCGCAGAGCGGGCGGCCAGCCTGTCGTCAGTGGCTGCACCGGGCGCGTCCCCAGGGCGGGTACGGAAAGCCGCAGCGTCCGATCCGAGCCTGGGTCATAGGCGAGTGTCTCGGGACGCAGCCGGATCTCCGACCTCCGCTGGCCTGCCACGTACTGGTCGAGCAATTCCGAGGCCCGGCGCCGGCCCAGCAGCGCGGCGCCACCCAGGTCGCGCGCACGAACGCTAAGGGTCAGCAGGACCTGGCCGCCTGCTTGGTCCCGGGACCATTCGCGACGCGTGTCGGATGCCTTCTTGGCCATGGCGCCTAGTTTTTCGAGGTCGGACGCCCCTCGACCCCACCCGGTCATGGGTTCGCCAGGCGAAACCCCCATCGCCGCACAGGCCGGGTCCATCAACCCTCCCAGCGATTCCAGTCCGGAGGTACCTTCGACGATCATTGCCACACGGAAATCCCGCTCCGCCGGGAGCAGCACCTTCAACATATGGTCGGCATCGAGGCTTCCCCTGCTCAGCGCGGTGCGTACCTCAGCGCTGAGCAAGTAATGCTGGCGGCCTTCCATCACGCACAGGGCAGCCATCTCGAGCGCGAGCCTTTGTCCGGTGCCCTCCGCCCCATGGCTCCGCCACGCCTCTGCGAATCCGTCTACGACGGCGGCGCGGACGTCGGCCCTCATGCCCTCCACGAGCACGGCCTTCGTCCGGCAGTCCGCCGCACTGGTCAGTCCCGCCTTGCCGCCTGCCTTGATCGATTCCAGCACGCCGACCGGTCCGTCGAGTCGGCCCGCCGATACGTGCAGCCGGACCACCTTCAGTTCTTCGAGCGCGGCCTCGACCAAGCTGAACGCGAGGCTCGCATAGGGCTGCAGCGTCGCCCGGCCCGGCCGTGCCCGAGACTCCAAGGCAGAATGCACCCGGGCAATCGCGGCGACCCCGGTCGGCTCGCTACTGACGTGTCGGGTCAGCAGCGCCCCAGGATTGCCAGCCGCCAGCACAGCTTCCAGCAGGGCCCGTTGGCCGTTACTGAGCCCGGCCCTTCCGCAGAGTCGGATCAACTCACTCTCAGCACTCACTAGTGACATGCCGGGACTCTATAAGCCGACACCTGTCCTGGTAGCCGCAGCGAATCGCGTCAGCAAGTCAACCTCTGACATGCTGACTTGACAGGGAAGGAGATGTAGTGGATCGCGTGCACGATCTCGCGCCGCGGCTGCTTCTCTGGTCCCCCGCCGAGCAGGGCTGCCCACCCATCCGGGACTTGGCCCACCAGGAGGTGGACCGCCAGCAGCAGACGCTCATGCCCAGCACGCTCGATTTCGACACCGTACGCATGGCCCTCGCCCTGTGCGCCTCCGCCACTGCCTTCCGCGACCTGCTCGACGAGCTCGTGCGGGACGTCGAGCGTGGCAGGATACGAAAACCATCAGAGCCCCTTCGGTCGCCAGCGTGTTGAGTGGAATCACCACGCCGACGACGAGGGGCCCTGCCTCGTCACCGCACTCGCTGGCCAGCTCATTTCACCCCCCGGTACAGGATGAAAGAGAGGCTCGCCGAGAAACGCTTCTCACAGCCGGGTTGCTTTGCGGCGCAGGCGGCGTGCGGTGAGGTAGCCGCCTGCCACGGTGGCTGCGACGGCCAGGGTGAGGCCCACGCCCACGCTGAGAGCGGACGGGCCGGATGCTCCGCCGATTCCGGCCCGGGTACCGCGGCTCGGGACGGCAGAAGCCGCCGGCTGCAGAGCGGTGGCGCTCGGGCTCACCGGCTGGATGGCGGTAGCGCTCGGACTCACCGGTGGCGGAGTGGTGGAGCTCGGGCTCACCTGCGGCGTGATACCCATGCCGGAGCGGCTGGGCAGTGCTTCGCAGGCGATGCCGTCATCGGGACCCTGGTCTTCGTCGAGCCGGTTCGGGTCGCTCGGGTTCCGGTCGAACTCCGCCTGCGCGTCTTCCTGGAAGCGGAAGTCCCGGCAGTTGAGATCCTGGGCATGAGCGGTACCGGACAACGGTGCGACAACGGCGATCGCCAGCGCCATACCCGCCACCACAGTGCGACTGCTCATCGGAAGACCTCCTCAGGGCCCTGTAGGCCTCACCCCACGCTAAAAGCGGACCGAGCCCCGAGCGCGTGACGCTAGGCCAAATGGGCATCACGTTGCGTGCCTCACTCGGTGACGGTTCTCGTGTTGTGCATGTTGTGCATGGGTTGTATGCCATCGGTTTCACTGGCGCCGAACTGGGACGATGACGGTGTCCGGGTGTCGGGCTTCGTCTGTTTCTAGGAGGTTCTGGCACAGACCTTGGGGAGTCGTCGCGGAAGGTGACGATGTCGTTCGATTGCGAGTGGGTGGTTCGCGTGAGACGGCGTACGCCTTGTCGTCCGGCAACCAGAAGTGGCGCTCCCTCAGGTGCTTGTCGGTCGATGCCGTGGTCGGCGGTGGACGGTGATGGTGCTGGTCATGCAGACCGATGCACCGTTCTGGCGCTCGCTGGTGTTCGAGGGGATCGACGATGTGGAGGTCGAGGCGGTTGCGGCCTCATTCGGCACGGTCGAGGAGGGGCGAGAGGCCGGGCGGCCGCGGCGGCGTGTCCGGATCGCGGCCGTTTCTCGGATCGGGTCCACGACCGTTACCAGCGCAGACTGAGAGACCTTCCGCTCGCTGAACAGGGCTTTGCGATCCGGCTGACGGTCCGGCGCTTCATCTGCGGGTCGACGGACTGCCCGCGCCGGACGTTCGCCGAGCCGTTCTCCCGGCCGGCCGTCCCGCACGCACGGTTCCCCACGCGGCTCAACCACGCCCTGGAGCGGGTGGGGATCGCCCTGGCGGAGCGGGCCGGCGCCCGACTGGCGGCCCGGCTGGGCTTCGGCGCGGGACGGATGACCTTGCTACGCAGGGTCATGGCACCGCCCGATCCGCAGTTCACCACACCGCGCGTGCTGGGCATGGACGACTTCGCTATCCGCCGTGGCCAGACCTACTCCACCGTCTTGACCAGCGTCGAAGACCATCGCGTGGTCGACGTGCTCCCGACCCGTGAAGCCGGGCCGCTGGACCGCCATCCTGGCGCGAAGATCATCTGCCGGGACCGGGCAGGCGCCTACGCCGAGGGCGCCCGACGCGGCGCCCCCGACGCCCTGCAGATAGCCGACCGATTTCCACCTGGGGCAGGACCTCGGCCGGGCCGTGGAGACCTGCGTCGCCGCCCACCGCGACTGCCTGCGCAACCCATCACCCAGCGGCACACTGCCGAAGACACCCCACCCGGACTCTGGCCCGACGCAGGACGACTCCGACCCCGCCGGCCGGCGGGCCGAGCGCAAGAAGGCCGTACACGCCCTGGTCCACGAACTGCTCACCCAAGGCCACTCACGCCGGGCGATCCACCCGGCACCTGGACCGGGGCCTGAACACCGTGCTCCGGTACGCGAACACCGCACGCCGGCAGGACACCATCCGCGACAACCGGCCCCGGCCCAACAGGCTGGACCCCTACAAGCCCTACCAGGGACGGCGCTCCGCCAAGGGATGCACCAGCGTCACCCGACTGTACGGCGAGCCGGCCGCCGAACAGGCTCCCGTCACCTACGGCATGCTCCGCGCCCACATCGCCACCCTGCGCGGGGCTCCTCCGTCTCATCGCCGCGGCCGCCGACGGTACGGCAGGCGACCGGCTGGCTCACCCGCCACCCCGCCGCCCTGAGCGAGGAAGACCGCGTCAGCCTGAGGGAGGTCCTGACACGCTGCCCCGAACTGGACACGGCCGCCGGACACGGCCGCCGGACACGGCCGCGGCTTCGGAGATACTCACCGACCGCCTCGGCGCCACCCTCCCTGTCTGGATCGACGCCGTCGACGCCAGCCGGCTGCCCGGGCTCACCAGCTTCGCACTCCACCTGCTCCGGGACCTCGACGCCGTGACCGCCGGCCTCACCCTGCACTGGAGCGCCGGCAGCATCGAGGAAGTGGTCAACCGCATCAAGAAGATCAAACGACAGCTCTACGGCCCAGCCGGATGCGAACTACTCCGCAAGATGATCCTGCTCCAGTAGCACCCCGAGACGCCCCCCCAAAGACCTGCGCCGGAACCGGGAAACAGGAGCACCTGCTGCGGCGGGCGTGCGGATCGAGGCCCAGGCAGGTGCCCAGCCGTGGCAGGATGGCCTCATGCTGATCCGAAAGGGCGATGCCGCGTAGGCGTCCCAAGGCCGTCCGCGCAGAGCGGTGGCGGCCACGATGGCAGTGTCCGGTCCTGAAAGTCCATGGTGTCTCCTCGCGGACTCGTGCAGCGATCCGCAGGGCCGAGGACCAGGAGATGTGGCCCAACGCGGTTGCTGACGCGCTCTCTCGCATCGAGTGGGCTTTCGAGCAGCCTGGCCGGTACCTGGATGCCTCCGTGTTCTGCTCGCCCGGGATAAACGATGCCCGTGATGATCTGGAGTGGGCGCTACGGTGCCTTCCTCCGGGAGCCAAACGGGACTTGGGCCGACTGATCACGCGCATCGATGAAGAACTGGAGCGCCGTACCTTGCCGGAACCCAACTACATCGAGTTCGCGACGTTCGGCTGGTGGTGGACCAGAATGCGGGAACGCTGACGTGCCTGGGGCGCGTGCACCTCCCTTCCAATCGAACGAAACCGTCACCCTCCGCGACGGCTCCCCAAGATCTGTGGCAGAACCTCGAAGTCGTGGACAAAGCCCCCCGCGCCGTCGCGACCCATTACGACAAGCGCGGTTACGTCTTCCTCGGTACTGTCACCGTGGCCGCACTCGCCGTCTGGCTCCGCACGTGACCGCGTGCCACGACCTCAGCTCACCGATGCACCCGGCGCCAACGCCAAGCCTGCTGCCGCGAGAAAGTCCTCAAGGCCGATGACACCGTTGCCGGTGCCGTCGCCCCATTCGATCAAGAGCCTCGAGCGGCCCTCGTTCCAAGACTCCGGCGTGTCGGCATCGTCGTCAGGGCCGGGGATGCCACTCGACGCAGCCCTCCCCATGCCGGTAGTCGGAGAGACAAGTACTGAGCTCTTTCCAAGCTGGCGGTGATGACCGCGAGTTGGACGGGCCTGCGCAACGGCGAAGCTCCTGGTAGACGGGTTCTCGACCAAGATCACCCG